>JAJQDF010000145.1 GCA_021202325.1 Clostridiales bacterium
TCAACCAATGCCGAACCGAAAAATACCGGTGAAAGCTTTCCTTCGTCAACGGCGGCCTTATCAAACTCATTTCCGGCGCCGTCCACAAGTTCTATTTCGCTTCTGAGAATTTCAAGGTTGGCATCGCTTATTTCACCTTCAAGCTCAGGTCCGAAAACGCCGTTTTCGCCAAGCTCTATGAGCTTATCCTTTTTATACAGAAGCACGTTGTTTTCCAGTCTGTTGTAAATTCCTTCAAAAAGCTGTCCGCTTCCAATCGGCCATGTTACCGCCACAGAAGGAAGTCCGAGGGCATCCTCCAAGTCCTCCATAAGCTCCAGGGGATCCTTGGCCTGTCTGTCAAGCTTGTTTATAAATGTGAAAATAGGGATTTTACGCATACTGCATACCTTGAAGAGCTTTTTGGTCTGCGCCTCAACGCCCTTTGCCGCATCGATAACCATTACGGCACTGTCAACGGATGTAAGTATACGGTAAGTGTCCTCGCCGAAGTCGTTATGTCCGGGGGTATCCATTATGGATACTACTTTTCCGTCATATTCGAACTGCATAACCGAAGACGTTACCGAAATTCCCCTTTGTTTCTCTATTTCCATCCAGTCGCTTTTGGCGGTCTTGCCGGTCTTTCTCGCCTTAACGGAACCGGCCTCACGAATGGCTCCGCCGTGATAGAGAAGCTTCTCCGTCAGTGTCGTTTTACCGGCGTCGGGATGGGATATTATGCCGAATATACGGCGTTTTTCTAATGCTTCAACACTTGTTGCTGCCATTATTTTCGTCCTCTCGTTTAATGTTTTGGTATCAAAAGTATTACTATTATTTCTATCTATGTCCTTTAAGCGCTTAGTCTGCACTCTTTCATTTTGTTAAAAAATAAGCATTCTCTCGCTTTTGCTTTTTACCATATGGGCGGCTCCCACAGAACAACCTCGCCTTTATCAAGACTTGCCTTAACATCTATCGTTCTCTGGTTCGAGCTTCCCTTAAATTTAAGCTCCAACGAGCGTTTATCCAGTTCAAATCTTCCGTCCACAAGCACGTCTGTGGCTCTCAGAAGCCGCATAAAATCTTCGTTTCCGCTCTCCATTATCTGCTCCCATGTGTAGCCCGTGTATGTCCACACGTTGAGCCCAAGCTTCTTTACGCCCTCGGCAATAACTGCACTGGGTACAGGCTGATAAAAGGGATCTCCTCCGGTAAGCGTTACACCGTCGTAAAGAGGATTTTCGGCAGCGAATTTTATTATTTTATCGGTGTCGTAAATCTTTCCGCCATTGGGATCATGGCTCTCGGGGTTGTGGCAGCCTACGCAGTGGTGCATACAGCCCTGCGTAAACACGGCCATCCTTATGCCGGGGCCGTCAACGATTGAATCTCCCTCTACGCCGAAAATACGAATATCCATATTTATCGCTCCTTATTTTTTAGCTGTTGAACAAACTTCTTTTCCTTATCGGTCAGCTCCGCCTTTTCAAGCAAATCCGGCCGTTTATCATATGTCCTTATTATCGACTGCTCTCTCCGCCATTTATCAATATTGGCGTGGTGTCCCGAAAGCAGTATATCCGGCACCTGCCTGCCCATAAATTCGGGCGGTCTGGTATACTGGGGATATTCAAGAAGGCCGTCGGAAAAGCTTTCGTTTTCGTGGCTTTCCTCTTTATTCAGCACTCCGGGAACAAGGCGGGATACCGCATCGATTATAGTGACCGCCGCTAGCTCACCGCCTGTCAGCACAAAATCACCGATTGAAACTTCATCGGTGACAATCTCCTCTATCACTCTTTCGTCAACGCCCTCATAGTGGCCGCAGAGAATAACAATGCTGTCTTCTTTAGACAGCTCCTCTGCCATGCTCTGGTCAAAGGTTCTCCCCTGGGGGCTCATGTACAGCACCCGGCTGCCTTCCGCCCTCTCTCCTATGCTTTTATAGGCATCGTATATTGGCTGGGGCTGCATAACCATTCCGGCGCCGCCGCCGTAGGGGTAGTCGTCCACATGTCTATGCTTATCCTTTGTGAAATCCCTTATGTTTACGGCCTCCACATTTATCAGGCCGTCATTTATGGCTCGGCCTGTAATGCTGTAGGACAGCGTCTGCTCTATCATTTCGGGGAAAAGTGTCAGCACATAGAAGCTTTTCATTCTCTCAGCCCTTCCAGCAGTTTAACCGTCATTTTTCTTTCGGCCACATTTACGGAGAGTATGCACTGCTTTATGGCTGGAATAAGAAGCTCCTTGCCGTCGGAACCTGTTACGCCGTACACATCATTGGCGCCGGTTGTGTAAACCTCGGTAAGCTTGCCAAGGTTTTCGCCCTCGTCGGTGTATACGTCCATGTCGTAGAGATCCCTTGTGTAGTACTCGTCCTCGTCAAGGGGAAGCGCCTTTTCGGCAGGAATGAGTATTCTGCCGTTTTTGAAGCCCTCCACCTGGTTTATGTCATTATATTCCTCAAGTGTAAGCAGCACAAAGTTCTTATGATAGGCAACCTTGGCTATCTTACATACCTTTTTTTCGTTATTAACCTCAAGGATAACCTCCTTGAGAAGCTCAAAGCGTTCGGGCACGTCGGTCGTGGGGAAAATTCTAAGAGTTCCCTTTATTCCATGCGTCCCCGCGATTTTTCCGATTTCAAAATAATTGTCCATTTTTCGCTCCTAAAATTATTAAGTATACATTTCGCACTAACCACTACTCACTGTCCACTACTCACTACTCACTAACCACTTTTATTTCTTAAGAAAAGGGGAGCATAATTTAAATACTCCCCATCAGATGTCGTTTATTGAACTATTTCCACAACAATTCTCTTATCCTCATGAATTGCTGCGGCTTTTACAACAGTTCTAATAGCCTTGGCTATTCTGCCCTGCTTGCCGATAACCTTACCCATGTCATCGGGAGCGACTTTAAGCTCAAGTATTATAGAGCGTTCTCCCTTAACCTCAGATACTGTTACCTGATCGGGATTATCAACAAGGTTTTTAGCTATAACTTCAAGTAATTCTTTCATAGCTGTACCTCCGAGCTGAATTATTCGATAACGCCGGCTTTTTTCAATAAGGCCTTAACTGTGTCTGAAGGCTGAGCGCCCTTTGCGAGCCATTCCTTAGCCATTTCCTCGTCAACCTTTAATACTGACGGCTCCTTTGTGGGGTCATAGTATCCAATCTCAGCTATTGACTTACCGTTTCTTGATGTTCTCTGGTCTGCAACTACGATTCTATAGAAAGGTGCTTTTTTAGCTCCTAATCTTTTCAATCTGATTCTTACCATTTGAATTCACCTCCTAAAAATTTTAAAAATAAATGCTGTTATATATATACGCCTTTTGGCGCAGATACCTTATTTAATGACTTAGCGCAAAAACGGCATTTTCATTCTGCCCTTTTTACTCTTGGACATTGTGTTCATCTGCTTCATCATTTTTTTCATTTCCTCAAACTGCTTAAGCAGTCTGTTTACCTCGGCAATTGTTCTGCCGGAGCCTTTGGCAATACGTTTTTTCCTGGGGCCGTTTAGTATGGAAGGATTCTGTCTTTCCTCCTTGGTCATGGACTGTATTATTGCCTCGATATGAGCTATTGCCTTGGGATCGATATCCACATCGCTTATGTTCATTTGGTTCATACCGGGAATCATACCGATGAGATCCTTAAGCGGTCCCATTTTTTTAATCTGCTGCATCTGGTCGAGGAAATCCTCAAGAGTGAAGTCATTGTTCCTCATCTTCTGAGCCATTTTTGCGGCCTGCTTCTCATCATAGGCCTCCTGCGCCTTCTCAATGAGGGAGAGCACATCGCCCATGCCGAGTATTCTTGAAGCCATACGGTCCGGATAGAAGGGCTCGAGATCCTCCATCTTTTCGCCCATACCGATATACTTAATGGGCTTTCCGGTAACGCTTCTAACAGAGAGTGCCGCACCGCCTCTGGCATCGCCGTCCAGCTTGGTGAGTATGATTCCGTCAATTCCAAGCTGTTCATTGAAGCTGTCGGCAACGGTAACCGCATCCTGACCTGTCATAGCATCGACCACAAGGAGTATTTCCTGCACCCTTACGGCAGATTTTATGTTTTTCAGCTCGTCCATAAGCTCTTCATTAATATGAAGTCGGCCGGCTGTATCTATCAAAATCACGTTATGCTTATTTTTAGCGGCGTAATTAAGAGATTCCTTAGCAATTTCAACGGGGCTGACCTTGTCGCCCATTTCAAAAACCGGTATGTTATAGTTATCGCCCACAACCTGCAGCTGTTTAATAGCCGCCGGTCTGTAAACGTCGCAGGCAACAAGCAGCGGATTTTTTCCCTGCTTTCTCAAGAGTCCCGCAAGCTTTCCCGAAGTTGTGGTTTTACCGGCACCCTGGAGGCCGACCATCATGTACACCGTCGGCGGATGATTTGAAAATGTCAGCTTGCTCTGGGACGAACCCATAAGCTCCACAAGCTCCTCGTTTACTATCTTAATAACCTGCTGGCCGGGAGTCAGGCTTTCCAAAACCTCGGTTCCTACTGCTCTTTCGGTTACCTTATTTACGAATTGTTTTACTATCTTATAGTTAACATCCGCCTCGAGCAAAGCAATTTTTACTTCCCTCATGGCGTCCTTAACATCTTTTTCGGTTAGCTTACCTTTGCTTCTAAGTTGCTTGAAAACCGACTGCAGCTTATCGGACAAATTTTCAAAAGCCATATATTTTCCTCCGTTATTCGGTTATCTCGTCAACAGCCATCCTAATCTGCTCGGCTATATTCATGGATTCGGCCGATAATTCGTTTTTTTCCTCCAGCTCGTCAATCAATTCTCTAATCCTATTGGCCGAAGCCTTGTTTGCCATGAATTTTTCCACAAGTCTCAGCTTATCCTCATAATCCGAAAGTATTTTCTCAGTCCTCTTGAGCTGGTCCCTGACGGCCTGACGGCTAATCTCAAGCTCGCCGGCTATCTCCGAAAGCGACATATCGTTCTGATAAAAAAGCTCGTATATTTCCTTCTGCTTATCCGTCAGCAGTTCCCCGTAAAAGTCATACAAAAGGGTTGTTTTCAAAATATCCAAATCAGTCACTTCCGATTCCATCTTGTCGATGAAAGCGTTCTTAATAGCCATAGTGCTATGCTTGCATAGCATAGTTTGGATATTAGAGAACCTGAACGTAATGAGTACGTAGCCATTTTTCGTAGAAAAATGAGCGGGTACGAATTACGGAACCGATTGCGTGAATGCGAAGCATGTAGCAATCGGGCTTTCATACCTAGTTGCAAAGCGTGTATAAATCTTTACCACCTGAAATATTCTATTACATTCAAGAAGTGTTGTCAAGTATTTTTACTTTACAAAGAATGTTTTTTTGTGTATACATATCATCATTATTTCCCAGCGTGCAGGGCATCGTTTTTGGACAGCAGATACACACAGTATTGGTTCATGCTTATACCTTCCCGCTTGGCATTCTCCGCCAGCGACCTATGAAGGCTTCTTGGAATTCTCAGCTTGAACTGGCCGGAATAGCCCTCCAATGAGTCCGGCTCAGGAATATCTATTTCGTCTTCTATCGCCGCTTCAAGCCACGCCTTTTTGGCATCCGTGGCGCTAGCTAGGCTTTAGCAGTGGCATTATTTATTGCCGATTCTATAGTTTCTCCGCAGGTAAGGCAACCCGGCAGCTCCGGAAAGGAAACCGCATATCCTCCCTCGTCCTTATCCTCAGTAATCTCCATACGGTACGGCAGTGCCATATATTCATCAAGAGTTTTCATTGTTCTCCGCCTCGCTTTCTACGATCTGCTTTTGCCTACCGCCATTATAAGCGGTGTCATATTTGGTGTCAAATGAAATTGGAAACTGAATTAAAGAAGCCGATACCCGGGCTTCCCCAAATATCGGCTTTAAATTGTTACTCTTCTTCCGCAATCAACGTTATTACTATATCTTCGTTTTCTTCAATTATAATTTCATTTGTATCGCTGTCAACTATGTCTTCCGTATCGGATAGTGTAAGTTTATTGTAGGAATCAAATAAGCAGAATACCCCCAACAATGTA
>JAJQDF010000122.1 GCA_021202325.1 Clostridiales bacterium
GTTGATTATTTTATACCAGATTAAGAAATGCATTCTGTACTTCATCATATGATGCTTTGGGAGAAACGCAAAGCACCTTATATGGATATTCAGTCATTATGGTTTTAATCTCTTAATTGACTCAATTTTAAACATTTTATTATTATATACTATAATAATAAAATTTGGAAGTGAAATAGGTCGGATTTAATGCATATTTAAGACAATTAGCAATTTTTAATCACTAATTATGTTCTGATTTTGCGCTTTACTGTCTGAATTGCCTTTTTTATTTTCCTTTTCCTTCTTGGCCGTTTTCAGGCTGTAGCGGGTCCATACTCCGGAATATATTATATTCTTTATTATACCCTCGTTTTTCTTGAATGGAAGGGTGAACAGAGTCTCGGCACATTCTGCAATGAGCATGGTAAGAACAGATTCGGTTATTGAAGGACTTATTGACGTAAGGGGATTATATCTTTCCTTTTTTATGTCGTCGCTTAAGTCGTCCCAAGCATCCATGATGTATATAAACCTTCCTAGAGCCGACATTGATTTTCGCAGAGTTTGGGAGTATTCATCCTCTTTTACAATAAATATTTCGCCCAAAAGCTTTCCGAATATATTTGCTGGGATATCAGGGGACATAATCCCTTTTTTCTCAACCTCAGCCAGCTCAGCAAGGCACTTTTCTACAGCGGCACACTGATTTGGATATTTGTACCATATTTTGTCGTAGTCCTTTTTCAGAAATGAAGCTCCAAGTCTGGCGGCGCCATTTTTGTCGTCATTCCAGTCATCCAGAAGCTTGTTGTATACTAATACAATGTTCATATCGGCGGCATATTCTGTGTAGAAATTGACAATATAATTATGGCGCTTTGTCGGATGAGTCATACATCGTTCCTCTCCTATAGTATCAGCAGGATCATATAGCGAGGACACTACAAGAATAAGGAATGTCATGTCGTAGGTAAGGGTAAGGCGGCTTAAGCCGCCATGCCTCTCCTTAAGTGTACGGCAAAGGCCGCAGTACATTCCCTTATATATTTTCAGTTCATCTTCGGTCAGTGCCTCAGTATGGGCTGTGACATACCCGAACATAGTATCAGCTCTTTCTTATGAATTGCTCGCCGCATTTAGGGCAGGTAATCTGAATTTTGCCTTTGCCTTTGGGAACTCTGTTTAAAACACCGCATTTAGGACATTTAAAGAACTTATAATCCTTGCTTTGTTCGGCTCTTTCTTTTCTGCGCTGTTTATTGACAGCTCTGCCATAGCGCAATGACTGGAATTTTTGGTTCTCAGCCTGACGCTTGGCAATATTTCTGGAAAACATACGGTAATAGCAGAGAAAGAGAGTTATTACTCCCAATAACCATATAATTGAACCAATATTTCCATAAACTCTTGTAATAATAAGCGCCAATATCAGAAGCACCAAAGCCACTACTGACAAAAGCTTGTTCAAATCATCAGTGCCGTAACGTCCGGCCAAAAATCTAGCAAGTTTTTCTCTCATGATTCCCATTATCTCCTTTTGCTTTAAGTTTCTTAATTAATAGGGTATTAAAAGTATTTAACACCTATGATGCGCAATTGTCAAGTTAAAAAGATAAAGCCGTGAACCGGATTCAAATGCTCCATTCACGGCTTTTGATTATTAATTCACTATATTATTCCAGCTCAAATGCGCCTGTATAGAGTTGGTAATATTTGCCTTTCTGTTCGATAAGCTCTTCGTGGCTTCCTCTTTCTATAATCTTACCATGTTCAAGTACCATGATAGCCTTGGAGTTCTGAACCGTTGAAAGCCTATGGGCTATTACAAATACTGTTCTGCCTTCCATAAGCGAGTCCATACCTTTTTGTACGATGGATTCTGTTCTGGTATCGATGGAGGATGTGGCTTCATCAAGTATCATAACAGGAGGATCGGCTACAGCTGCCCTTGCTATAGATATAAGCTGTCTCTGTCCCTGTGAAAGCGAACCGCCGTCGCCTGTCAGTACCGTGTCATAACCGTCAGGAAGCATCATTATGAAGTCATGGGCATTGGCAAGCTTTGAAGCCGTAATAACTTCTTCATCTGTAGCATCAAGTCTGCCGTAACGGATGTTTTCCATAATTGTTCCGGTAAAGAGGTTTACATCCTGAAGAACTATACCGAGGGAATGTCTCAAGTCATTCTTCTTAATATCCTTTACGCTTATTCCGTCGTAGGTGATAACACCGTCCTGTATGTCGTAGAAACGATTTATAAGGTTGGTTATTGTTGTCTTTCCTGCGCCGGTAGCGCCTACAAAGGCTATCTTCTGACCGGGCTTAGCATACAACGATATATCGTGAAGTATGGGTTTACCTTCTTCATAGGCAAAGTCAACATTCTTGAAACGAACATCTCCTTTGAGCTCCACATATTCGTAACCGTTATCTTTCGGAACTTTCCAAGCCCATAATCTTGAATGTCTTGTTGTTTCGGTTAAAGTGCCGTTGTTTTCACGCTCAACATTAACCAATGTTACTGTGCCTTCGTCATCTTCGTATTTCTCATCCATAAGTTCGAATATACGCTCAGCACCGGCAAGAGCCATAACAACTGAGTTCAGCTGCTGTGAAATCTGGGTAATAGGGTTCGTCAAGCTCTTTGAAAGGGCAAGGAATGAAGCAATAATACCTAATGTAAGTCCGCCGAATCCATTGATGGCCATAAAGCCGCCGATTATAGCAATACAAATATATTCGAGGTTTCCCAAGTTGCCCATAATAGGCATCAGTATATTTGCAAAGGTATTGGCGTTAGTCATGTTTTGACGAAGAGCCTCATTCTTTTCATCAAAGCCTTCTTCGGCCTTTTCCTCATGACAGAATACCTTTATTACCTTTTGGCCGTTTATCATTTCTTCTATATAACCGTTAAGGTCACCGAGAGACCTCTGCTGCTTAACGAAATATTTAGATGAATTTCCGGCAATTTTTCTTGCAGCAATAAGCATTAAGCAAATGAATACAACAACAAAGAGTGTCAGCCATATACTTAATCTTATCATAGATATTGCCACAGCCGCAATAGTAACTGAAGATGAAATGAACATTGGCAGTGACTGCGACAGCATCTGACGAAGTGTATCTGTATCGTTTGTGTAATGGCTCATTACATCGCCGTGAGTATGCGTATCAAAATATTTTATAGGCAGAGTCTGCATATGTGTAAACATATCATCACGGACATTTTTAAGCACTCCCTGAGATATTCCAACCATTATTCTGTTATACAGGAAGGTTGAAATAACACCTATCAGATAGATTGCTGCCATCTGCATAATTGCATGGAAGAATGGCGTGAAATCTGTGCTTCCTGTATTGAGCATAGGTGTAATATAGTCATCGATTACAGACTCTATAAAGAGTGAGCCTCTTACGTTTGCTACTGCGCTTATTATAATACAAACTATTACTATTATAAATTGTATTTTATATTTTCCGATATAGGACAAGAGGCGTTTAATGGTCTGTCCCATGTTATTAACTTTAGGTCTGGGGCCTCTGGCAGCTCCTCTTCCGCCGGGACCTCCCATCATAGGTCTTGAAGTCATAGAACTTGAATTTTCAGCCATTATTCCTCGCCTCCTTTTGTCTGTGATTCATATACTTCTCTGTATATGTCGTTAGACTTAATAAGTTCATCGTGGGTACCAACAGCATTGATTCCGCCGTTATCAAGAACTATTATCTTATCAGCATCCTGAACCGATGATATTCTCTGAGCTATAATAAGTTTTGTTGTATTAGGTATTTCTTCTCTGAATGCCTTTCTTATCTTAGCATCTGTGGCTGTATCAACCGCACTGGTAGAGTCATCAAGGATAAGTATTTTAGGCTTTTTGAGCAATGCTCTTGCAATACAAAGTCTCTGCTTCTGACCGCCTGAAACATTGGATCCTCCCTGTTCAATATATGTGTCATATTTGTCAGGGAACTGCTCTATGAACTCATCGGCACAGGCCAGCTGACAGACTCTGATAAGCTCTTCATCGGAAGCGTTTTCATCGCCCCAACGGAGGTTTTCCTTAATTGTGCCGGAGAAAAGAACATTTTTCTGGAGAACAACGGCAACGTCATTTCTTAAAGCTTCCAGGTCATAATTTCTTACATCTAATCCGCCTACCTCTACAGAACCTTCCGTTACGTCATACAGACGGGGGATAAGAGATACAAATGTGGACTTGGATGAACCTGTTCCGCCTATGATACCAACGGTTTCGCCCGAGACAATATCAAGGTTGATATTTTTAAGGCTAAGCTTTCCGCCTTCGCCTGCATAGCTGAAGTTTACATTCTTGAAGGAAATAGAGCCGTCTTTTACATCGAATATAGGCTCTTCATTGTCTTTAATATCTGGAACTTCGATTAGAACCTCATAAATACGGTCGCCGGCAGCCTTTGCCATTGTGAGCATTACGAAAATCATAGAGAGCATCATAAGGCTCATAAGTATCTGCATTGTATATGTCGTTATGCTGACAAGGTTTCCTGTAAGCATTTCTCCCTGAATTATGAAGTTAGCGCCAAACCATAATGCAAGCAGCATAGAGGTATATACACATAACTGCATAAGAGGGCTGTTAAGTTCATGGAGTTTTGCTAATCTTGAGAAATCTTTATATATATCAGCAGTAGAATCTTTAAATTTTTCAATTTCATGATCTTCACGAACAAATGATTTTACTACTCTTATTCCTCTCAGATTTTCCTGGACTATAGCATTGAGCTTATCATATTTTTTAAATACTCTCTTAAATATAGGCTGAGCATGGCTCATAATTAAAAACAGTCCTATACCAAGAACAGGAATAACGCACAGATATATAACAGCAATCTTTCTGTTAATTGTAAGTACAGCAAAGAATGCGCAGACAAGCATTATAGGTGACCTTACGGCAACACGGATAAGCATCATATAAGCCTGCTGTACGTTTGTTACGTCGGTAGTAAGCCTTGTAACAATTGATGCTGTCGAAAATTTATCTATATTTTTGAAGGAATAATCCTGTACTTTATAGTATATATCATGTCTAAGGTTGGCTGAGAATCCGGCAGCGGCTGAGGCTGCATATTTTCCGCTCATGGCTCCGCAGAAAAGGGAAATCATACACAATACTATAAGAATTATTCCGGTTTTAATTACATAATTCATGTCGCCCAAATTAATGCCGTAGTCAATAAGGTTTGCCATTAGAAGAGGAATAATTACTTCTAAAACTACCTCAAATATGACAAAAATGGGGGCGAGCAGTGAGTCTTTCTTATACTGTCTTATGGATTTAGACAGTTCTTTTATCATACCCATTGTATTTTACCTCCTTAAAGTTGAATTATTTTGTGCCAAGATTGATACACAGGTTTGATTCCATTTTATCAATAACATTGAAAAACACTTCCAGTTCTTCAGGTGTTATTCCTTTTCTTACATTTGCTTCTGTATTACCAATTGCAGTGAGTGTTGCATCAATAGCATTTTCGGCCTTATCGGTCAGAACAAGCTTTTTGAGTCTGGCATCGTTTGCAACACGCTCACGTCTTATATAACCGTTTTTTTCAAGAATTTGCAGCATAGCGGTTGATGTAGACGGCCTGACGCCAAGTTTAGTCTCGATATCACGCTGATAAACGTCTCTGCCTGCTTCTTTCTCTCTGTTTATATATCCAAGTATATGCATATGCCTCCCGGTAAGGTCCGGAAGGCCGTTTTTTTCCTTCTCAATTACCATATACCTTTCAATAAGGCTTGAAAGACGCTTTATCTCAGGAGCAACTGT
The DNA here is from genome assembly GCA_021202325.1 of Clostridiales bacterium. Lineage (GTDB taxonomy): Bacteria > Bacillota > Clostridia > Lachnospirales > Anaerotignaceae > Metalachnospira. The sequence continues at coordinate 5,799 of JAJQDF010000122.1, forward strand.
TCTGTCGATACTCATTTTTTCACCTCCAAATCAGTTATATTATAAGACAGTTACCAAACTAACTATTAGGTATCTAACGAAATATATTATACAATATTATCTAAAATAATCAATACCAAAAGCCAACTTTTTGATTAAAATATCATAAGAAATTTAAAATTTTCTAATGTTAGCAA
>JAJQDF010000277.1 GCA_021202325.1 Clostridiales bacterium
CATATATAGATTTAAGTAATAAAAGGGTGGTGCGAAGGATAAATGAACAACAAGATTAAGAATGAGGCAACAGACAATCTTTTTAAATGCATTCTTACCATGAATACCGTTGAAGAATGTTATAAACTTTTTGAGGATCTATGCACAGTCCATGAGATACAGGCTATCGCACAGCGTATGCAGGTGGCGGAAATGCTGGACAGAAAGTGTACTTATATTGAAATAGCTGAGAAGACAGGAGCTTCTACAGCAACGATAAGCCGTGTGAACAGAGCGCTTACATATGGCTCGGACGGCTATAAGCTTGCCATTGACAGAGTGCGTGAGCAGAAGGAAGCGGAAGAAAAGAAAGAGTAACTGTTTTTAATGACAGGTTATTATGGAGAGATGAATATGAAAAAGAAAATTGCGGCATTTGTTATGGCTTTCAGTATGCTTTGCGGCTCAACAGCCTTTGCTGCGCCGGCATATTCCGAGTGGGCGGAAAGCTTTGCAGAGGAGGCCGAAAGCCTTGGTATTATTCCGGACAGCATTTCGGACGGCGATATGACTGAGGCCATTACCAGAGAGCGGTTCTGTGAGCTGCTGTATAACACAATTAGCTTAATATCGACGCAAAACTCAATTAAAATAACATATACAGTCAGGGAGTCATATTTTTATGACACAAACAACCAGGCCGTTACTGCCCTTAGACGTATGGGCATAGTTTCGGGCAGAACAAGCACAAAGTTTGATCCGGATGCTTCGCTCACAAGGGAGGAAGCCGCATCGATACTTTTGAGAGCGGTTAATTATCTTGATTTGACAACATTTACAAGCAGCGAGACATTCTCGGATAGGAAGGATATATCCTCGTATGCCAAGGAAAGCGTTAATATCGTCTGCGGCATGAATATCATGAGCGGCATGGGCGACGGTACATTCAATCCGACGGGAACCTATACTAAGGAACAGGCCATATCCACAATGATTAGGCTTATGAATAATGTTCCGGACGACAGCACCAAGGAAAAGATTGACAACAACAGATATTATATTTCCAACGCCTACTACAGATGGGTTGAGGATGAGAACGGAAATGTTGTATTCAAGGTTTCTGCCGAGAAATACAGCGGAATAAGCTTCTATTCCAACGGTGAAAAGCTGCTTGCATTTGCGGTAGCTGACGGCACAACGGATGTGTATGACATTGAAAGCGGAAAGAAGCTGTTTACCATAGACGGAACAGTGGCCGGAACAAATTCGGATAAATATATAATTGCCCAAAATACGGATGGAACGTTTTTCGGTGTTTATGATTTTGAGGGAAATATGATATTGCCCATTGAGTCCAGCTGGGAAGAGCTGTATAATGGTAAATATGTAACAACACAAAGCAGAGTTTAATATTTTTAAAAACGGGATGTTAATTTTTAACTTCCCGTTTTTGAGGTAACGGGAGACATAAATATGATAGGTTATGAACAATTGAACCCAATGCAGCAGAAGGCTGTAAAACAGAAGGACGGTGCTGTGCTTATTCTTGCCGGGGCAGGCTCGGGAAAGACCGGCGCCATTACGGTAAGGATAGCCGATATGCTGGAGATGGGTATACGACCATACAATATACTTGCCATAACCTTTACAAATAAGGCCGCCAAGGAAATGAGAGAGAGAGTCGATCAGCTGGCAGGGGCGGCGGCTCAGGATGTTTGGATAAGCACGTTTCATTCGACCTGTGTAAGAATATTGAGGCGGGATATAGATAAAATAGGATATTCAAGGGACTTTTCGATATACGATTCCGATGACCAGGAAAAGGTTATGAAGGAAGTTTTTAAGGAACTCAACATAAGCCTGACTGATAAGCTTTTCACCGTTAAGGGAGCCATAGGTCAGATAAGCCACCTGAAGGAAGAAATGATTTCCTGGGAGGATTTCCAAAAAGGCGTTGATAGTGCCGATTTGCGCACAAGGAAAATATCTAAGGTGTACGAGGCTTATCAAACCAGGCTTATAAGGAATAATGCACTGGATTTTGATGATTTGATATATAAAACGGTATATCTTTTCAGGACAAGACCTGATGTGCTGAATGTATATCAGGAGCGTTTTAAGTACATAATGGTTGATGAGTACCAGGACACAAATACATCACAGTATGAGCTTGTAAAACTTCTTGCCAAAAAATACGGCAATCTTTGCGTTGTCGGCGACGATGACCAGAGTATATACGGCTGGCGCGGAGCAAATATCAAGAATATTCTCGACTTTGAAAAGGACTTTCCCAATACTGTAGTCATAAAGCTGGAGCAGAATTACCGCTCGAGCAAAAATATACTTTCGGCCGCTAACAGTGTTATTCATCATAATAAGGCAAGGAAAGACAAAACACTTTGGACTGAAAACAACGATGGCAGTGTTATCCATGTTTTCAGGGCTGAAAACGATATAGAAGAGGCTGTCTTTATATCCGAAACAATAAATCAGAATGCTCTTAAGGGGAAGGCTAAATACAGCGATTTTGCCGTACTCTACAGAACCAATGCCCAGTCGAGAGCAATAGAGGATAGATTTGTTAAAAAAGGCATACCCTATAAGCTTTTCGGCGGAGTGAGATACTATGAAAGAAAGGAAATAAAGGATATTCTTGCTTATCTTAAGCTTATAGACAATCCGGCGGATACTGTCGCCATAAAGAGGATAATAAATGTCCCCAAGAGAGGAATAGGTGAAAAAAGCGTTGAAGCGGCGGAAAATATAGCCGCCGAAAAAGGAATTACGCTTTTCTCAGCGTTGGGACGTATGGGCGAATATGCCGAGCTCAAAACAAAGGCAAAGAAAATACTGCCTTTTTATGATTTCATATGCGGTTTGAAAAAAAGATCGGCGGAAATTCCTGTTCATGAGCTCATAGAGGCCGTTGCAAACGAAACGGGATATATAGCTGAGCTTGAGGCAGACGGCAGCGATGATGCTGTTATGCGAATTGAAAATATAGAAGAATTGGCGGCCAAGGCTGTTGAATATGAGAAATCAGTCGATGAACCGTCGCTTTCGGGATTTTTGGAGGAAGTTGCATTAGTGGCCGATATAGATTCCTACAATGAGGACGATGATGCCGTTGTGCTGATGACTCTCCACAGTGCCAAGGGACTGGAATTTCCCTATGTATTTATGGCCGGTATGGAGGAGGGCCTTTTCCCCGGCTCAAGAGCGATTTCATCGCCCAATCCTAATGAGATTGAGGAGGAACGCTGTCTTTGCTATGTGGGAATAACAAGAGCAAAAAAGGAGCTTTTTATGACTTATGCTGTCCGCAGAATGCAGCACGGACAGTTCCAGTTCAATGCGCCGTCAAGATTTTTGGCGGAACTGCCGCCGGAGCTGTTGGATAACCGCTTTAAGCAGACAGAGCCTGTTCAGCAGAAACATTGGAGCTTTGAAAACGAGCCTGTTAAAAAGTCCACGGCTTTTAATACTTACAAGGCGGAAATGCCCAAGCCTAAGAACGTAACCATAGATTTTGAGGTTGGCGACAAGGTCAGAGCGCCGAAGTACGGCATAGGCGAGGTAAAGGAAATAAAAAGTGCCGGAGCCGATTATGAGGTCAGTGTGGCATTCACAGGCAAAGGAATAAAGAAATTTATGGCAGGACTTTCAAAACTTAAAAAGGTTGAAATGGAGTAAAGCTATGGAAAGAATGAAGGAACTTATAGATATATTGAATGAGGCGTCGAGAGCCTATTATCAGGAGGACCGTCAGATAATGACTGACCATGAATATGATAAGCTTTATGATGAGCTGTCTCAGCTTGAAAAAGAAAGCGGCATTGTCTATGGCGGAAGCCCAACTCAGAGGGTAGGCTACACCGTTCTCAGCTCCCTCCAAAAGGTGAGACACGAAAGCCCAATACTGTCGCTGGATAAAACAAAGGAGCCCGACAGGCTTGTAAGCTGGCTTGGCGGCAATGAGGCGATGCTCAGCTGGAAGCTGGACGGACTGACCATAGTGCTGACATACAATCACGGTGTCCTTGAAAGAGCTGTTACAAGGGGAAACGGCGAGATTGGCGAGGACATAACCCATAATGCCAAGTATTTCAAAAATTTGCCGGGGAAAATTAATTTTGAGGGCGAGCTTAACCTGCGGGGCGAGGGCATAATTTCGTTTACCGAGTTTGAAAGAATTAATTCCGAGCTTGGGGATGACGAGGTATATAAAAACCCTAGGAACCTTTGCAGTGGCACAGTTAGACAGCTGAACAGCAAGGTGGCATCGGACAGAAATGTAATGTTTTATGCTTTCACGCTTGTAAAGGCCGGAGGCGTGGAATTTGAGAAAAAAAGCGAGCAAATGGACTTTTTGGCCGGCCTTGGCTTTGATGTTGTGGAGCATTATATTGTAAATGCTGATAACATAAAGGAATGGATAAAATTTTTTGCCGAAAAAATAGAAAGAAATGATTTTGCTTCGGACGGCCTTGTGCTTACGTTTGACAGCATTCCTTACAGCAGAACACTCGGCACAACGGCAAAGTTCCCCAAGGATTCTATTGCATTTAAATGGAGCGATGAGCAGGCAGAAACAACCCTGCTTGAGATAGAGTGGAACACATCGAGGACAGGCAGAATAAATCCCGTTGCGGTTTTTGAGCCGGTTGACATTGAAGGCTCCACCGTAAACAGAGCCAGTGTTCACAATGTCAGCGTGCTGGAATCCCTTAAGCTGGGCGTGGGCGACAAAATAAAGGTTTATAAGGCAAATATGATTATTCCGCAGATAGCCGAAAACCTGACTTGCTCTGCAACCGCAGAAATTCCCAAGGTCTGTCCTGTTTGCGGCGGAGAAACGGAGATACGAATGCTCAAGGAGGGCAGGGAGCTTTACTGCACAAACCCCAACTGTTCGGCACAGAAAATAAAGGCACTTGTTCACTATGTTTCAAGGGATGCCATGAACATAGAGGGACTTTCGGAGGAAACGATAAAGAAGTTTGCGGAGATAGGAATACTTGAAAATTATATCGATATTTATTCCCTTAAGGAGCATACAGAAATAAAGGAAATGGAAGGCTTCGGGCAAAAGAGCTTCGATAACCTTGTTTCAGCCGTTGAAAAATCAAGGACTGTTCCCCTTGAAAATTTTATCAATGCTTTAGGCATAAATCAAGTTGGCCTGTCCAATGCAAAGCTTCTGTGCAAATACTACAATAACGACATAGAAGCCATAATTAGTGCCGATCCCGAGGAGCTGAAAGAAATTGAAGGCTTTGGCGAGGTAATAGCCCACAGCATCCATGCGTATTTTGCCAATGAGAAAAATCTTGAATTGTTCCGCAAGGGCATAAGCCTGCTTAACTTCACAAAACCGGCGAAAACCGCAGATGGGCTTGCCGGGCTGACATTTGTAATAACCGGCGATGTGGAGAAATTCAAAAACAGAAATGAGGTAAAGGCGCTGATTGAGTCGCTGGGCGGAAAGGTGACAGGCAGTGTCACTTCAAAGACGAATTACCTTATTAATAACGACATAAATTCGACTTCTTCAAAGAATAAGAAAGCCAAGGAGCTGAATGTTCCGATAATAACGGAGGAGGAGTTTATAGAAATGTTAAGCTGAAATCTTTGGGAGATTTCAGCTTGTTGGCGGCGGTAAAATGAAATGTTCCGTAAAACCATCGAAACATTTCATTTTACTTCGGCTATGTTCTATGACTTGACACTTTCGGAAATAAATTCCTCAAGCGATGACTGTTAACTAAAAATGTTACCTTCTAGCGCTTAAATTTAAATTATTATAACAAAAAGCAAGGCACTACTTGATGAATTTTCAAGCAGTGCTTTTTATAATTATGTAACCCTAATTGTTAGCCGTTAGGAAATCGAAGTTTTCCAGTGTGTCCAGAGA
>JAJQDF010000052.1 GCA_021202325.1 Clostridiales bacterium
CGGTTGCCGTGATAATGACATTGGCAATGACGCTTGGGGTTATGAGTTTTACGGCGATGGCGGAGACGTATGAAGTAGGCTCAGAAACAGAACTGAGGAATGCTATTAGCAGTGCACAAGCTGACGATACTATTACTCTAACAGATGATATAGAGATTTCAATTATCACAATTTCAAACGATATAACACTTAATTTGAATGGAAAAACACTTTCCAGTATGGATCAATGTGTATTTAATATTACAAGTGGTACTGTGACAATTCAAAATGGTACGATTAAAAATGCTCTTTCAGGCATTGTATGCTATGGTGGCAAGCTGACATTGAAAAGTGTGAAAATTGAAACCGAAACTGCATGTATTAGTTGTTCAAATAGTGCTGTTGTTAATATTGAAGATGGTACAAGTCTATCAAGTGATGGTACAGCATTAATCATGTTGGATACAACCAATACAGATACTACTATAGTTAATGTATATAGTGGAGCAACAATAACTGGCGGTTATTCCGGAATAGAAGTCCAAGCAGGTACACTTAATGTTTTCGGTGGTACAATAACTTCAACGAATAATTCAGAAGGTGCTGGTATTACTGTTGCACAGGGTGATTCAACTGATAATATTACAGTGAATATTACAGGTGGAATAATATCGGGATATTACGGCATTTATGAATATGATACAGGTGGAGGTAATGAGGCCAGTTCTGTTGAAATTTCTATTTCCGGTGATGATACAGTAGTAACAGGTACTGCTAAAGCAGTTTATAGCCAAAATGCAAGTAAAAGTAATACAACTGTTACGATTACAGGCGGTACATTTAATACATCTGTAGCGGAGTATATAGATGATAGTTACTATGAATTATATGATAAGACCGCAGGTACATATAAATATTATGAGAGCTACGAAGAAGCTGCTGCAGTTGCAGATGATGGATCCATGATTATGACTAAAAATGCAGCAATTGAATATGCGCTTGGTTCAGATGTTGTTACAATAGTATTCTATGCGAACGGTGGAGAAATTTCAGCTATAGGAGAAGAAACATTAACTATTTATGCAGTATTCGGTGATGAAATAGAACTTCCACAGGTAAGCAAATCGGGCTACACATTAGATTACTGGGAACTTAATCTTCCTGACGCTTTTAATTCTTATATTACGGTATACAATGAAGATAGCATATATGAAGTAGGAGAGGATGATCCAGTTGAATTTACCGCTCAGTGGGACAAGGATTCCGACTCAAAATCAGGTGGTGGCGGCTCTTCCTACAGCCTCGATGAGAAAACCCCTTCGGACGATGACGACGAAGAAGAGGAAGAGGTTTACACAGAAAGCGAGATCAAGCTCAACACTGAGGAGCATTTCCAGTACATCAGCGGCTATCCCGACGGTACGGTTCGTCCCAATGCCAATATCACAAGGGCAGAAGTAGCAACCATATTCTATAGATTGCTGGACGACGACACAAGAAATGCCTACTACTCAACATATTCGACATTCGACGATGTGGACAGCAGTCAGTGGTACCTGAAAGTTGTTGCTACGCTGACCAATGCAGGAATACTTCACGGCGATGCCGGCAGTAATACATTCAGGCCGGATGATAACATCACCAGAGCTGAGTTTGCGACGGTGGTATCATTCTTCGATGAGATAGTATACACCGATGAGGATGCATTCAGCGACATAAGCGGACATTGGGCAAATCTTTACATAAATTCGGCTTATCAAAAGGGCTGGGTTGTCGGCTATAACGGCAGATATAATCCCGATACTGCAATAACGAGAGCCGAAGCAATAACTCTCATAAATAACGTGCTGGGCAGAGAAGTTGATGAGGACGGCCTCCATGCGGATACAAAGCAGTGGCCCGATAACTATGACTATGCGTGGTACTACTACGAAGTTCTTGAGGCCACGAACTATCACGAATATGTAAGGGATAGTGCGGATGAGGCAGAGGAATGGACGGAGATTTTACCCAACAAGGTGTGGAATGAAGGGGCGGCATGAGCCGCCTAGGCGAAAATCTGCGATTTCCGCCTGATTACGGAGGTAGCGAAAAAAGTTCCGGGAGAAACTTTTTCCGCTACAGTGGCTAAATATTAGTTTATCGATGGCGTCGGAAGTGAATTCCGGCGCCATTCTTGGTTTTTGGAGGCAAATTTTAGGTTGTGGCAAAGTCGCTATGCGGCTGGTAATATATTGAAGCGACCTACAACGCCTGAGGAACTTGTTCCGAAGGTATCAAGGCATAGCGATTAGACCGACGCAAACGGAAAAGTTTCACAGGAACTTTTCCGTTTGCTGCCACCAAAAAAGTCCGGAATCACAGGATTCCGGACTTAGCGGCTTTGCCGCCTCAGCGCTTTACGCCAGCGCTTTCAAGCTCTCAATAAAGCTGTTGTATTCTTCTGTATCTCTTACTCTATCCAGTGTTACGCAGAAACGCTCCTTGGCTTTGCCGTGCGCTCTGTAAAACTCAAGACAGATGTCAACGGCCTTAAGTACGTTTTCAGCCTTAATTCTGCCAACTTCGATTCCGGGAACAATGCTTCTGCCGGCTCTTCCGCCGATGAATATTTTAACCATGCCGTTGGGTGCGCCCATGATGCCAAGGTCGTTAAACTGAACCTTAGCGCAGTTGTTGGGACAGCCTGTAACATTGATTTTGAATTTGTGGGGTGCCGGTGCAGGGAAATAATTGTCGTGGATTTCCATACCAATCTTCTGTGTATCGATAAGTCCCCATTTGCACATTGAACCTTTGCATGTAACGACAGGTCTAACCTTTGCGCCTGTGCCGCCGTATATAATGCCGGCCTCGTCGCATTCCTTCATCACGTTTTCTATATCCTCATATTTTATGCCTGGAATTTCAAGACTCAAACGTACTGTGGGCATAACAACGCCTGAGCCGTATTTATTGGCAATCTCGCACATTTTTATAACCTTATCAGCTTCGGTGATTCCGGCAGGAATAAGCAGGCGAACATTGAAGTTCTCCTTATCCTTCATAAATAAAAAGCCTTTTCCCTTGAGTTCCGCAAGTTTTTCCGCACTAATATCAAGCATTTTTAGTCTCCCCCCTTTATGATTGTTGAAAAATGCTTATTTTGAATATATAATAATACTGCTATGGTTGAAAGATGAATTATCGAAAGAAGATTAATATCCGCCGTTGCGCCTGTTGTTTCGCTTGTTGATGCCGGCCTGACGCTCGTTGGACTGCTTAAGCCATTCCTTCATCTTTTCTTCAAAATCGTTTACAGGTTCTGCAGTCTCATCGCTTTGTTTAGCTTTAGGTTCATAATTGTTTTTATGTTCTTTGGGCTTAAAGTTCTGCTGATGCTGAGCCTTAGGCGCCTTGGGCAGAGCTTCTCTGATTGAAAGGGCGATTTTATTGGTCTCCTGGTCAATGGACATAACCTTGACTTTAACCGTATCTCCGATTGCTACATGCTCGTTTATGTCATTTACGAATCCGTTTGCAATCTGCGAAATGTGGACAAGTCCCTGACTTCCGTTTTCCAGTTGAACAATCGCTCCGAAAGGTTTAATTCTGACAACCTTTCCTTCTACAATACTACCTGCCTCGATTTTTTCAGCCATTAATTTTTACACTCCTATTAAAATAATATTATTCTAACAGTATAACAATAATCTTGTAAAAAATCAACAATTATCGGAGGTTATGATATGAAAAGAAATGACATTGTCGAAGCAGTGATTACAGATATTGCATTTCCAAATAAGGGAAAGGGCATAGCTGAGGCAATTCCTGTTACAATAAAGAATACTTTGCCGGGCCAAAGGGTGCTTGCAAGGGTTACAAAAAAGCGTGACGGCGCCGTAGAAGCTGAATTAAAAGAAATAGTTGAACGTTCGCCCCTTGAGACAGAAAAGGGCTGTTCACACTGTGATATATGCGGCGGCTGTTCATATCAGCGCCTCAGCTATGATACCGAAAATGAGCTGAAGAAAAATATGGTGCTTAAGATACTTAAAAATGCCGGAATAGAGAACTTTGAGTTTGGCGGATTGATACCTGCGCCGGAGGAAACCGGTTATAGAAATAAATGTGAATTTTCATTCGGCGACAGCGAAAAGGACGGAGACCTTGCCCTTGGCATGAGAAAGAGGGGCAGTTTCTACGAGGTTGTTACCCTTAGAGACTGCAATATTGTCGATGACGACTTCCTGAAAATAATCGATGAAACACTTAAGTATTTCACTGAGCGCAATATTCAGTTTTATCATAAAAAAAGACGTGACGGAGAGCTCCGACATCTTGTTGTAAGAAAGGCGGCTTTTACCGGTGAAATTTTGATAAATCTTGTCACTACAAGCAATTATTCTTTTAATCCGGACGAATATGCCTTGGCAATGCTTTCGACGGAATTAGACGGCAAAATCGCAGGAATTCTCCATACATTAAATGATGTCATGTCAGATGTTGTTCAAAGCGACGAAACAAGGATATTGTACGGCAACGATTATTTTTATGAAACACTGCTGGGACTTAAATTTAAAATATCGGCCTTTTCATTCTTCCAGACCAATTCCAAGGGTGCAGAGAGACTTTATTCTGTTGTCCGTGACTATGCCGGCGATACATCCGGAAAAACGGTGTTTGACCTTTACTGCGGTACCGGCACAATAGGTCAGATAATGAGCAAAGGCAGCAAAAAAGTAATAGGCATAGAGATTGTTGAGGAGGCTGTTAAGGCCGCCAATGACAACGCTGTCCTGAACGGCATAACTAACTGTGAGTTCATCGCCGGCGACGTTCTTAAAAAGGTTGACGAACTGGAGGATAAGCCTGACCTCATAATCGTAGATCCTCCACGTGACGGCATTAATCCCAAAGCCATAATGAAAATAATCGGCTTTGGTGCCAACGAAATAGTCTATGTTTCCTGTAAGCCCACATCCCTCGCCAGAGATTTGCAGATATTTGAGGCCAATGGCTATAAGGTAAATAAGGTAACCTGCGTGGATATGTTCCCGAGAACGGTGCATGTGGAGACGGTATGCCTTCTGTCAAGAAATAAGTAATATTTATGGCTGTAAAGCATGGCACGTAAGTTTATTGAGGTAGAACAGATAATTTATCAAAAGAAAAAGTAAATGGGGTGGCAATAAGTGAAACGAGCGTATTATTCAAGTGGCGTTGATGAGTTCATCAATAAAGATGAATTTACTATATTTGGAGAAATAACAAGCAATGATCAGTTTGCAGCAGATGATTTGCAAAAGAATACATGGAAAAAAGAAATAGAAATTTTAAAGAGAGAACTTTCTTCATTTATGGAGGGACATTTATTATTTGAATATACTATACCAAGAATTGGTAGAAGAATAGACAATGTGCTGATTTATAAAGGAATTATATTTCTTTTAGAGTTTAAGGTTGGAGAAAAAACATATCCTAAGCATGCCATTGAACAGGTTACAGATTATGCATTGGACCTTAGTTGTTTTCATAAAGAAAGTCAAAATAAGCTTTTGGCCCCAATTCTAATATGCACACGTGCAAGTGAAACACAGCCTACGATTAAAGTTATGAAGGAAAACATTTTAGAAACATATTGCTGTAATGAATATGGTATTGGCCCATATATAAAAGCTGTTTGTAATAGCAACAAGCGAGATGAATTTACTGTATCAGATTGGATAAATTCATTATATATGCCTACGCCAACTATTATTGAAGCTGCACAAGCCTTATATATGGGCCATAATGTAGAAGATATATCAAGAAGTGATGCTAGTGCTAAGAATTTAAATCAAACTACAAAAGCAATAAATGAAATAATAGATTATAGTAAGCAAAAG
>JAJQDF010000206.1 GCA_021202325.1 Clostridiales bacterium
TTATTTCCACCTCATCCAACATTTATGCTAAATTAATATAAAAAAGTGCTAATCGTCCCCTTTGCTTATTGAAATTGCCATGCAGTGCAGCCGTCAGATGACAATTTTAGCAATATTTCAGTTTGATGGGTAGAACAATTCCTCGAATTGGTTTATACTAATTGTAAGAAAAAACACATTTAGGAGAAACATATATGAAGAAAAATATAGCCGTAACCATACAATACGACGGAACAAGATACAAGGGCTGGCAGAAGCAGGGCAATACATCCGACACAATACAGGGAAAGCTTGAAGCCCTGCTTTCCAGAATGGCCGGCGAAGAAATAGAAATACACGGCTCAGGAAGAACCGATGCCGGAGTCCATGCGGCTGCTCAGCAGGCCAATTTCCATATAGACACCGACATGAGTGCCGACGAAATAATGGACTACATGAACACATATCTGCCAGAGGACATAGGCGTTATATCAGCAAGGGAGGCCTCTCCCAGATTCCACAGCAGACTAAACGCCATAAAAAAGACATATTGCTACCGTATACACACAGGCAGAGTTCCCGATGCCCTCAATGCCCGTTTTGAATGGGTGCATCCGGAGCCTTTGGATATCGAGGCGATGAAGGAGGCTTCCGAATATCTTCTCGGAACCCATGACTTCAAGAGCTTTACCGACCTCAAAAAGAGCAAAAAATCCACTTGCCGCACAATAGAAAGCATTGAATTTAAGGAAAACGGCGCTGACTTGGCCATATATTTCACCGGTGACAGCTTCCTCTACCATATGGTGAGGATACTTACCGGAACACTGGCAGAGATAGGCGAAGGAAAACGACAGCCAGATGAAATACCTGAAATTATTTCGGCCCTTTCCCGGCAGGCCGCAGGCCCTTTGGCGCCTGCAAAGGGACTTACATTAATGAAGGTCTATTATGACTAACTAATAAAACACTAATAATTTACAGCAAGGAGTGAAGCACAATGAACTATGAAGAAATTTACAAATCGAAACTCATGACTGCCGAAGAAGCGGTAAAAACCCATATAAAAAGCGGAGATAAACTGCTTCTTGGAGGGTTAAACGTAGCCGACAAAGTTTTGTCCCAGGTCGTTGAAAACGTAAAGGACGGCTCACTGCAAAACATTTCGTTATACGGAAACTTTTCCAACTACGATATCGGCCTTGCCGATGAGGGAATACCCGAAGGACAGCTGAGATACTATGCTTTTTTTTACGGTGTCCAAGAAAGACTCGGTGCCAAAAATGGGACAGTTATTCATGTCCCTTTGCACCTGAACCAGATGGAACGCTATATGTCTCAGATAGGCTTGGATGTAGCTATCATTCCCATGACACCTCCCGACGAGCAGGGCTACTGCAACATAGGGCCGGCAGGCTATGCCACAGCCGGAATAAATCATTCCAAAAAAATTATTGCTCAGATAAACAAACACATTCCCCATGTATACGGCTCCAGCCATGACTATCATGTAAGTGAAATTGCGGCCTTTGTTGAATATCACAACGATGCCGTTGTTCCTCCTTCACCGCCGTCCAGTGAAACCGATGAAAAAATTGCTTCTTATATACTTGAGCGTATCCCAGACGGCGCCTGCATACAGCTTGGTATAGGCGGAACATCAAACGCTGTTGGCTACGGCCTCAAGGACAAAAAACATTTGGGTGTCCACAGCGAAATGTTCACAGACTCCATGGCATATCTTCAGGGCTTGGGCGTTATAGACAACAGCCAAAAGACATACATGCCCGGCCGTTCTGTGGCAGGATTTGCATTCAATACCGAAGCTTCAAACAAATTCATCGACAAAAATCCTAAGGTATTTTTCGAGCCCTACCATGTTGTGAATAACATACAGAGCATTGCCTCCAACGACAACATGGTTTCCATAAACACATCGCTGTCCATAGATCTGACAGGCCAGGTTTGCTCCGAAAGCATAGGCATGAGGCAATATTCAGGCTCAGGCGGCCAGGTTGACTACATAAGGGGCGCCACATTATCTAAAGGCGGAAAGTCGTTCATTGCAGTTTCATCCGTAGCCAATACCAAAAACGGCCCTGTATCAAAAATTTGCCTTTCCCTTGCGCCCGGCAGTATTGTCACAACGCTCAGAGCCGAGGTAATGTATATCGTCACCGAATACGGCTGTGTAAATCTCCAGTTCTGCGATGTTCCCACCCGGGCCAAACGCCTTATCAGCATTGCACATCCGGATTTCAGGGATGAATTGACATTTGAGGCAAAGAAAAACGGGTTATTATATTAAAAACTGAAAAGCTATACACAAATGCCGGTTCTGTTATTATTAGAGCCGGCACTATATTTTTTATAAAAAACGAAACCTCCCGGCATATTTTCTGTTTATATAGTTGAAGGGCCCGGAAAGGAATGATAAAAATGACCGATGAACAAATACTTGAGCTATATTTCAGCCGCTTGGAAAGTGCCATAGATGAAACCAACATAAAATACGGCGCATACTGCCGAAAAATTTCCATGAATATACTTAAAAACCTGGAGGACAGCGAAGAGGCCGTAAACGACACATAGCTTAAGGCATGGAACACCATTCCGCCGGCCAGGCCGAATCCCCTGAAGACATATTTAGGCACGCTGACAAGGCACATATCCCTCAACCGCTATCAATACTACAGGGCTCAAAAACGCAATTCCCAATTTGATGCGGTGCTGTCGGAAATAGAGCAGATGATACCTTCGGAGGCTGCCAGACAGGACTTTGAAAAAGGAGAAATTGCCAGGGAAATAAATGTTTTTTTGTCAGGGCTGAAAAAGGAAAGCCGAATATATTTTGTAAGAAGATACTGGTACTCCGATTCCATTGCCGACATTGCCAAGCATTACGGCGTAAACCATGCCAAAATAAAATCATCACTTTTCAGAACGAGAAATGCTCTCCGAAAGCATTTGGAAAGGGAGGGGATTGAAATATGAATAAAGAGGATTTATATATCGAATTAGGAAACATAGATTCAAATTATATAGAGGAGGCCGACGAACCCATTATAGTTATAAAGGCAAGCCCTCTGAAACGCTTTGCACCCCTTGCAGCGGTATTCGTACTGCTAATAGGTGCCCTCAGCATGTCAGACTCGGTTCAGGCTGCAATCAAAAAGCTGTTTGCATTTATCCCCGGCATAGCCATAGAGGAACAGACCGGCAGCGGCAGTTCATACTCAAGCCTGCTCTATTCCATGGACGGCGATCCTGAAACCAAAACCAACGGAAAAATAACGGTAATGCTTCAAAACGCCTATGTTGATACAAACAACGTGGATATAGTATATAAGGTTACACTGGATTTCTTTGATGAGGAGCTTTTGACCGGCACCGCAGGCGATGATGAAATTATGCAGGATATACTGGATGAAAACGATATTGACTATATCGAAGTTGATACCGGCCACAGTGTGGAAAGCCTCTCCATAGGTTCGCAATATAAAGTCAATTCAACGGTAAATATTGCCGGTGCGGATTATACCCCTGATGCATATTATGGCGGAGGAAGCCGAAAGGAGATAACCTATACCGCCCGTATAAGCTTCATACCCGATATAATAGAGGAATACGGCAATTCCCTTCCAATCGTTCTTGCCATAGGTGATTTGTCATTCGATATAAGTCTAAAACCCATTGAAACCTATGAAACAATTGATGAGATAGGCCCCACCGTTTTAAAGAACAACATTTCTCTGACGGCTGTACCAATATGGGAAGGCGATACGCTATATATAAAAATGTATTCCCTCAACTACAGTGAATTTTCGCAGGTTTACAGCTATATTTACTACAACTATGACGGTGAAGGAAACGACCTTCTGCCCTACCTCACCATAGGCGGACAAAATATACAGGCAAGCTATGATGGCGGCGACGGAACGGAGTTTTACTTTAATCTCTCAGAATATGGCTTTACCGATGATGAAAAGGCCTCTGCCGAATACCACGTCCCATGTGTTGAGGTTCTCGACAATGAAAGTGCCATAATAGAATTTACCGTAAATGACGACGGAACAATTGATTTTCCCAATAAAATCAGCCTAAAATATGCCGACATAGACATAACAGCCATAATGCCGGGAACAGAAATTGACAGCACCCTTGCCAACGTCAGCGGCTGGGAAACCAGTATAGGCATAAAATTCACTGTAACAGCCAAACAGGACAATATTTCCCTGTCCGACATAAACTTTGACAATATCAACGGAAGAAAGTCCGGCGGAGGAAGCACCAGTGAATATGAGGATAATTATTGGACGGTTATTTTCTTAGATAACAGCATTGATAAACTGACCGACTATCACAGTGTAACGCTCTCCTCGCCGGCATATATAATCGAGGATGAGTATGTTTTTACGGTGGGATAGCCTCAAACTTAAACAGCCTGAACGGCGGTGCCGTTCAGGCTGTACTTACATTCATCTTACATTCCTTACATCCATATCCTATTACACTGGCTTTGAACCGGCCATTATTCCTTATCAAAGCACACTATTGCCTTCTTTATTCTATGATCCTTTATCTCCGTAACCCTTATCTGGAGGGGCGGAAGGCTTATTTCAAATTTCATACCGTCATCGGGAATGGTGCCGTAGTTTCCGAATATATATCCGCCGAAGGTATCGTATTCATCGACAGGAAGATCTATATCCAGAGTTTCGGCCACTTCCTCAAGGTCGGCTCCGCCCTGTATCTTCCATGTGGACGAGTCTATTCTCTCAATCTCGGGCTCTTCCTCCTCAGGTGAAGGCTCTTCGTCAAGGTCGCCGACTATCTGCTCCAAAAGGTCATTCATTGTGACTATGCCGGTCATTCCGCCGTACTCATCCAAAACCACTGCAAAATAATTGTGCGTCTTTTTCATTTGTCTAAAAAGCACATCGGCATGAACGCTCTCCGGAACGAAGTATGCCGGCCTTACGGCCTCCTTAAGTATGACGTCCTTCGTGGCTCTGTCGCTGTCCAGCCTGAAGAAATCCTTAACATCAAGGACACCTATTATTTTATCAACGGTCTCGTCGCAGACCGGGTATCTCGAATGTCTGCTCTCATGAATGGTTTTTTCCCACTCCTCCAGGGGCTCATCCAGCCACAGCAGTGATATATCCGTTCTGTGGGTAGCAAATTCATCCACGATAAGATCATCAAACTCAAACACGTTGTTTATCATTTCCTGCTCATCGGCATCAATAACGCCCTTTTGGCCGCCTTCATCAACCATGAGCCTTATTTCCTCCTCGCTGACCTCCTCAATTTCGGCATTAGGATCTATTCCCATAAGGCGTAGAACCGCATTTGTGGAAATCGTAAGAATCCAAACAGCCGGAGCGAACAGCTTAGACATAACCGTCACAGGGCCTGCCATAATAAGCGCCAGCTTCTCCGATTGCTTCATTGCAATCCTCTTTGGAACAAACTCGCCGAAAACAAGGGTGAAATAAGAAAGCAGAAGGGTAATCACAACAACCGCTATCGTCTCCAGTGTTTTCTCTGAAAGTGCAGTAACCCCTGCCTCAACTAGCCTACCAGCAAGCCTTTCGGCAAAATTATCTGCGGCAAAGGCCGATGCCAAAAAGCCCGAAAATGTTATGGCGACCTGTATCGTCGCCAAAAACTTGGCCGGCTCATCGGTAAGCTTTTTAAGCTTTGCGGCTCGCTTATCGCCATCATCCTCCAGCTTTGCAAGCCTGGCATCGTTGACGGATATGACCGCAATTTCCGCCGAAGCGAACACCGCATTTAAAAATATTAATATAATAAGTAATACAATCGAACTCAATTTAATCCTCCTAAATAT
>JAJQDF010000270.1 GCA_021202325.1 Clostridiales bacterium
TCTCTATATAATGCAATAGTTTTTTACAGAAAAATGTAAAAAAATTTGCGGCAGAGCCGATAAGAGAAAATCCCGGCGGATTTTCTCTTACTATTGGCAGCAAAATAAAATGTTCCGTAAAATCATCGAAACATTTTATTTTGCATTGGTATATTCCTTTGCATAGACACCTTCGGAAATGAATTCCTCAGGCACTGACTGTTACCCATATTAGTTACCTGTAAGCAATTAATTTAAATTTTTGTACAAATTTCTATTTTGCCAACAAAAGCCACCAACGTCGGAGGAATTCACTTCCGAGGACGTCTATGCCTTGAACACAATCAATGTAACCGTAAAAGTTTCTCGTGGAACTTTTGCGGTTACCTCCGTATACGATGAAATTCACAGGAATTTCATCGTATACCGCTCTGCTGCCAATCGTAAAAATTTACGATTGATTTTTTGCGTGTTTTTGCGTATAATACAATAAATACAATTGGAAAGGACGAAAACGTATGCGTGAAACCAGAACAATAGAATTGAAGGAAACAATTACAAATACATTTTTAAAAACGGTGAGCGCCTTTTCAAATTACGATGGCGGAGAAATATTTTTTGGCATTGATGACGAAGGCAACATCAAAGGATTGCCCGATGTGAAACAGGCATGTCTGGATATTGAAAACAAAATTAATGACAGTATTGTACCTCAGCCTAATTATACTCTAGAACTGCAGAATAATGACAGAACTATAAAATTGACCGTAAAGGGCGGAATGCAGAAGCCATATTTGTATAAATCTAAGGCATATAAGCGGAACGATACCGCAACAATAGAAGTTGATGCGTTGGAATTATCAAGGCTGATTTTGGAGGGAAAAAATATCAGTTTTGAGGAATTGCCCTGTGAAGATCAGGAGCTGACATTCGATGTTTTGCATAAGAAATTGAAAGAATGCATTCATATTGAGACATTTAATCAAGATACATTGAAGACATTAAATTTATATAACAATAACGGCGGATATAATAATGCGGCAGGAATTTTGGCGGATAAAAATCATTTTCCCGGAATTGATATTGTGAAGTTCGGCGAAAACATAAATGTTATTCACAAGAGGGCGACATTTGATAATATATCGGTTTTGGCCGTATACGAAAAAACATTGGAAATGTTCAGGGACTACTATCAGTACGAAGAAATACAAGGTGCCGACAGAAAAAAGGTAGAAAAGATACCTGAAGCGGCATTCAGGGAAGCAATAGCAAACGCCTTGATCCATAGAGTGTGGGACGTGAAGTCACAAGTAAGAGTCTCAATGTTTGATGACAAAATAGAAATTATTTCTCTGGGAGGATTGCCTGCCGGAATTACCGAGGACGAATATTTATCCGGAAAGCTATCGGTTTTAAGAAACAGGAATCTCGCAAATGTGTTTTATAGATTAGGGTTTGTTGAAATATTCGGTACGGGAATTACAAGAATAAATCAACTCTATGAAAAGGGGCTGCAGCAGCCGGAATTTGAAGTATCAGAGAATACAATTAAAATCGTACTTCCGACATTTGAGAATAACCTGAATTTAACGGAAGACGAAAAAAAGGTATATCAAATTTTAAGCAATACAACATTGAAATCAATCAGCGAAATTGCACCTTTCGTCCCCTTTGGCAAATCAAAGACAACTCAGCTGCTGAAAGGCATGAATAAAAAGGGAATTGTAAAAATTGAAGGAAGGGGCAGAGCCACGAAATATTTAAGCTGAAATCTTTGGAAGATTTCAGCTTGTTTGGCGGCAGAGCCGCTAAGCCCAAAACTTTGGTTTCGGGCTTTTCTTTCGGCAAAATTGAGATTTCTACAAAATCTATAATTGATGTTTATGAGTAACTATTATGTATAACAGACACCGCCTGAGGAATTCATTTCCGAAGGTGTCAATGCATAAAGAATGGCCAAAGTAAGAGCAAAAGTTTCTTCCGGAACTTTTGCTCTTACCTCCGCGCAAGCGGAAATCCCTCAAGGATTTTCGCTTAGTCTGCTCTGCGGCTAATTCTTACAGATTCCTTAATTAATATAAATCTTATTGACAAATTAAACCTACATTTGTATGCTTAGCATATAAAACATACAAATGTAGGTGATTTTTATGACTATAACCAAACTTCCCGATGTGGAACTACAGGTAATGGAGGCCATTTGGGCACTGGAAACGCCGGCCTCGACGGCGGCTGTCAAAGCCCGGCTCGAAGAAAGCCGCCCGTGGAACCTATCGGCTTTACAAACCATTCTTGGGCGGCTGGTCAAAAAAGGTTTTCTCGCCACCTCAAAGGAGGGTAAAAACAGATATTACAGCTGGCTTATATCGGAGGACGAATATATGGCCGAAGAAAGCCGTATATATATGCAGAAGCTGAAGGGCTCTTCTATCCGGGATATTGTGGCCTGCCTTTACGACAGCAATTCCCTGACCGACGAGGATTTGGCGGAGCTTAAAGAATTTATTGACCAAAAAACAGGAGGTATATGATATGTTTGCACTCTATGTTGAAAACTCCCTTTGGCTGTCGGCAGTCATTGCGGCGGCACTGGTGTTTTTCAGGGCCACAAGGGGAAAATACAGCGCAAAACTGCCCTGCATTGTTTGGCTTATTATAGCCGCAAAGCTCATCATCCCCTGGAATGTGCCCCTGCCCCAATCCGATTATGCGGTAGAACTGCCTGCCGTATCCCAAACATATATTGCGCCAATAACACAAATGCCCGTGGACGAAGCTGTGGACAGCGAGGAGCATTTTCCGACAGAAACTGAAACCTCAGAAAACGGTATTCAGCTGGATTCACTGGCGATGTACATATGGCTTGGCGGAATGGTGACATTCGCCTTTATAACGGTTCTGAGAAACGCTTCTCTCAAACGTGAGCTGAAGATTTATTCAATACCGGCAGATGACAGGCTCAATAAAGAGCTTGAAAAAATTGCCGCAGAGCTGGGAGTAAAAACGCCTTCATTAAATATTTGCGACAGAATAACAACACCGATGGCCACCGGCCTTCTTTCGGCGGAAATATATTTGCCAAAAGAAGCCTATGGCGATGAAATAGAAATGATTTTAAGGCACGAGCTTATACACATCAAACGCCGGGATCTGTGGAAAAAGCTTATATTTATGGCGGCAAGAATCATTCACTGGTTCAATCCCTTCGTTTATATTATGGCCTCCGAGGCAAATAAGTCGCTGGAGATAGCCTGCGATGCCGAAGTCATTAAAAATATGGATATGGAACACCGAAAAAATTACAGCTATGTTATACTGAATCAGGCCGGCGGCGACCGTGAAGCAAGGGCCCTCACCACCTGTTTTTCCCACGGTAAAGGCACTCTCAAGGCTAGATTTTCTGAAATACTGAGTCAAAGCCCCAGAAAAAACGGCAGAACAGTTGCGGCATTCATGCTTGCACTCTGTCTGATATGCGGCGTATTTGTATCGTGTACATCTGCCGATGATTCTGCAGACTATAGTGAAATGGCCTCGACATGGGCTGAATGTTTGGTAAGCAGGAACGGCGAAGCACGCTATGAAATAATGGATTCGGACATGAAGAACGATTTTGAAGCATCTCAAATGTATGACGGTCAGCTCAATTATTCTATAGGCTGGTCGAGCCCCTGGGTAATTTCCTACGAAATCGAGGTTGACGGCAACACGGCGGAAATTCACTATATACTTCAGGACAGTACCCAAGCGACCTACTACATGGATGAAAAACTGCTTTTCGGCGAGGAGGACGGCAAAACTGTTGTAATTGACTATGCCGTGTCACAGCTTCAGGCAGAGCCTGTAGGCACAAGACAGCAGCTGTCGGAAATGAGTATCGGAAGCGTTGGCTTTGAAGGCGATGACATCCTCAGGCAATACATAGAAATTTATACCGCCAACACCGTTTATTATGGTTTCACCGATGATTATTTTGTAGATTCAATATTCCTTACATTTGATGATATTGAAATTTCTGATAACAGCATTGAAGCTGAATTTGCACTGAAAATAACATTGCATAACTACGATGCCGAGGTCAGCCGGATTGAGAGCGGCACCGAATTAAAGTCACTGCCCAAGGCCGATGATTTTGACGGAAATTACAGCGATGAGGTATACTATGAGTCGGGAATCAGCGTAACATATAACCTTGTGTTCACCTGCGATGCTGATTACACCAACACTGACAGCTTCATGCTGACTGACAGCAACGGCAATGCATTTATTCAGCCCTCGGCCTTCAACAGCTCCGGAGAAAAGACGGTTTTCGGAACCCTGCAAATGGACGGTAATGATGTAATCGTGAGCCTCTTGCAGTTCAATACCGACATCACTGGGCTTACCGGAAAGAGCTACTATATAACCGATTGGGACGCTGAGGAAAGGTTCATGCTGACCGATGAAAGTGAGATGTCGTTCCTTGAAGATCCTTCTTTCGATGATTTGCAGGGATATTATTGGGTAACGGTCAACGAAAATAACGAGGTACTTAAGATAACGCAGCAAAGAGCGCAGGGCGCTTAAGCTGAAATCTTTGTGAGATTTCAGCTTATAGCAGAGGCAAATCGAAAAGTTCCTTTGAAACTTTTCAATTTGCATTGGCTACATTTTAGGCATTGACGCCGTTGGAATAAAATCCCAACGGCGTTGACTGCTTCTTTTTGCAAAATTGAAATTTATACAAAATCTAAAATTGATATTTTCGGGTAGCCAGATTGGTTACATAAATCGCTCGAGGAATTCATTTCCGAGAGTGTCAAAAAATTAAAAAATAGCTAATGTAAAAGCCAATGTTTCAAAGGTTTTACGGAACATTGGCTTTTACTTCCATACCAGGATGAAATTCCTCAGAATTTCATCCTAAGCCGCACCGCGGCGCTGAGCTAGCCAGCACAAAATTCTTGAATTTAGTAACAATGGGCGGGATATACTCACCCTTTTTCCATGCTATAAATATGGAACGGTAAAGGCAAATATCCGACAGGCGCAGAAATACAAGCCCCTCCTTATTGAAATTAGGCGCATCGCATATGAGCGCAATGCCAAGGCCGGCACGGACAAGGCCGAGGACAGCGTTTTCTTCATTGACAGTATAGGACACCGACAGGTTCTCATTATAGCCGGCATTTCTAAGGGCAGAGCTTATGGACTTAATTATGCCGGTGCGTGAATTGTAGGATATGAAAGTTTCGTTGGCTATTTCCGAAAACTTGACCGATCCCCTTTTTGCCAGAGGATGGTCCGCAGGCATGGCCACGAGTATTTCTTCGTTGAGGATACATTCGCTGTCCAGGCTGTCAATGTCAAAGTCGTCCTCAAAAGCGTGGAGGTCGGAAACAAAAGCTAGATCAATAACATCCTCCATCAAATCCAGAAGATTCTGCTTGCTGGTCTGCTGGCACATGGAGAAATTCACCTCCGGGTACTGCACCGAAAAATCCTTTATCCTCTTAGGCAGATAGTCCGAGGCCACGGTGAATATGGAGCCGATACGTACAGTTCCCGTAGTTTGGCCGGAAAGCAAGGAAATCTCCTTCAGGCTTTCCTCCACCTCCCTTATGGCGTTCTTAACGTGGTTGTGAAAGGCCTTGCCGTATATGGTCAGAAAAATATCGTTGTTATGCTTGTAAAAAAGAGGCACGCCAAGCTCCTTTTCCAGGTTGCTTATTGATTTTGAAAGTGTCGGCTGGGTGATATACAGCTGTTCGGCGGCTCTGCGGTAGTGACCGACCTCTGTAAGCTTTTCGAAGTGCTGAAGCTGCTGCCAATTCATATAATTCATCTCCTTTGGATATAT
>JAJQDF010000029.1 GCA_021202325.1 Clostridiales bacterium
GTTGTATTTTCGGCATTTATGGGATTTTATATTCATCGTGTTTATCCTTTATTGTATTGAACTTGTTGAAAAATTATTGTAAAATTAATAAACATACATTTACATTAGGAGGACAAAATGAAGAAAGCATTATTAAAACGGCTTATTTGCCTGCTTATCCCCTGCATGATTTTTACCGGCTGTTCCAGCAGTTCGGCCACTGCCGAAAGTGAAAATACCGCTGAAGAAACTGTCGAAAGCGCCTATACTTTCACCGACGACCTTGGCAGGGAGGTAACCGTCGATAATCCCCAGAGGGTTGTGGCCATGATTGGTTCATTCACCGATGTATGGATGCTTGCCGGAGGAACCGTTGTTGCCGCCGCCAGCGATGCATGGACATCCCTCAATCTTGATCTGGCAGATGATGTAATAAACATAGGAACAGTAAAGGATCCCAATCTTGAGTCTGTTCTCAGCGCTGATCCCGATTTTATTATAGCAAGCACCAATACGTCGGCAAACCTGGAATTTATGGACACATTCGATTCTTTAGGCATACCGACCGCCTACTTTGATGTTTCTAATTTCAGCGACTATCTCAGGATGTTAAAGATATGCACCGACATTACTGGCAGAGAAAATCTCTATGAGGAAAACGGCGCCAGTGTTGCCGCCCTTGTGGAAGAATCTATTGCCAGGGCTGACGGAAGCGCACCGACTGTGCTTTACATCAGGTCATCGGTCAGCAGTATTCTTGCCAAAAGCAGTGAGGGCAATGTCTGCGGAGAAATCCTTGCAGATCTCGGTTGTACAAACATTGCCGACAGCGACACATCGCTTCTTGATAATCTGAGCATTGAAGCCATTATGAAAAATGATCCCGAATATATATTTGTTGTTCCCCAAGGAAGCGACAAGGAGGCCGCCCTGCAAAACATAGAGGACACATTCACATCCAGTCCGGCATGGCAGTCCCTTTCAGCGATGCAGAGCGGCAAATATTATGTACTTGATCCCAACCTCTATAATCTAAAACCAAACGAGTTATGGGGCGAAGCATATTCACAGATGGCTGACATTCTCTATCCTGAACAGTAAAAAGGTGAGTTAAAATGGGATATTTTCCGTTTTTTATTGATATAAAGGACAAAAAGTGCCTAATTGTAGGCGGCGGCTCTGTAGCCTTCAGGAAAATACAGAAGCTCATACCCTATGAGCCTAAAATCCATGTTGTTGCAGAAAAAATAAGCTCTTTCATCACGGATATTTCCTACAGCGGCCTGACCTGCGAAGAAAGGGCGTTTGACGACAGCGACATTGACGGCAATTATTTTGTAATAGCCGCATCGGATAATACTGAGGTCAATCACCGCATAGCCTCTCTTTGCAGTGAAAAAGGGATACTTGTTAATGTGGTGGATTCCAAGGACGACTGCGGATTCATATTTCCGTCCCTTTTCAAAAGAGGATCTCTTTCCGCCGGAATAACCACCTGCGGAGCAAGTCCGAATTTATCGGTTTACTACAGAAATCTTTTAGAAAAAAACACGCCCTCTGATATAGAATCTATATTGGATTTTCTGAACGGCATCCGTCCCCTTGCAAAGGAAAAAATACCGGATAACGGGGACAGAAAACTATTTTTCAAGGAATGTCTGGACTTATGTATGTCTATAGACGGTGTGCCTGACTGCCAGACACTGGAGGCTCTTTTTGGCAAATACAACGGCGGAGATGCCGAAAGAACAGGCTTTGTCCATATCGTCGGCGCAGGCTGTTCCGACAGCGACCTTATTACCGTCCGAGGACTCAACTATGTACAAAACGCCGATGTTATTATTTATGATGATTTGATTGCCGAGGATTTGTTGTCCATGGCGAAGGAATCCTGCGAAAAAATATATGTGGGCAAGCGTGCCGGCAGGCACTATACGAAGCAGGATGAAATAACTCCGCTTATCGTAGCTAAAGCCAAAGAAGGCAAAACGGTTGTGCGCCTTAAGGGAGGCGATCCCTTTGTTTTCGGCCGGGGCGGCGAGGAAATAATAGCATTGATGGAAAACAGCATACCCTTCGACGAAGTTCCTGGAATTACCTCTGCCATAGCGATTCCTGCCGAGGCCGGTATTCCCGTCACCCACAGAGAAATGAGCCGTAGCTTCCATGTTATCACCGGCCATACATCCGGCGCCGGGGAGTATATTTCCGAAAGCATGGAGATTATCGCCAAGCTCAATGGAACGCTTATTTTCCTCATGGGGCTTTCTAATCTGGAAACCATATGCTCGTCACTCATTGAGTACGGAAAGGATATCAACACCCCTGCCGCAGTTATTTCCGGCGGCAATTCCAAAAACAAAATTACGGTTCGCGCCTCTCTTGGCGATATAGCCGAAAAGTGCCGCAAAGAGGTAGTCGCCTCCCCTGCGGTCATTGTTGTCGGCCCTGTGGCTGAGCTTGAGCTCAAATCAATATAAATGCAATATCACAAAAACCTCCTACCGCAGTTTTTCTGCAATAGGAGGTTTCTTTATGCTATACTATTTCATTTTTTATAATGTTCCTTACTGAGCGGCTTTTTCAGCTTTTCTCTTAGCTATAGCCTCTATAAGCTTCGGAACAATTGCCTTTACATCGCCAACGATACCGAGGTCAGCCACATCAAATATGGGTGCTGTGTCGTTGTTATTGATAGCTACGATATATTCTGAGCTTTCCATACCGGCAACGTGCTGTATTGCGCCTGAGATACCGCATGCAATATAGAGATCGGGGCGTACAGTCTTACCTGTCTGTCCAACCTGGCGTTCCTTCTCAATCCAGCCTGCATCAACGTTTGCTCTTGATGAAGAAATTGTTCCGCCAAGCTCGTCAGCAAGCTTCTGGAGCTCTCCGAAAAATTCGGGTGAGCCGATACCACGGCCGCCGGATACAAGAACCTTAGCCTCTGTAATATCAACTTTCTTCTTATCTTCCTTAATAACCTCTCTGATTTTTACATTCATATCAGCAGGTGTAAACTCAACCTTGAAATCAACGATTTCGCCTGTTCTTGCTTCATCTCTGGGAAGAGCCTTCATAACGCCGGGACGTACAGTCGCCATCTGCGGTCTGTGATCCTTGCAGACGATAGTTGCCATAATGTTTCCGCCGAATGCAGGACGTGTCATAAGGAGAAGCTTTGTGTCGGGCATAGTCTCGATTGTTCCAATCTCAAGCTTAGTACAATCGGCTGTAAGTCCTGTATGTACTCTGGCTGATACACGGGGTGCAAGGTCACGTCCGATCGAAGTAGCTCCGTAAAGAACAATCTCAGGATCGCTTTCCTTTATAACCTGATACAAAGCCTTTGCATAGGGCTCTGTTACATACTCAGCAAGTATGGGATCATCCACAACAATTACTTTGTCTGCACCATGCTTTATAAGTATGTCAGCCTTGTCCTTTATTCCGCTTCCCAATAATACGGCTACAACCTTCTGTCCCAAATCAGCCGCAAGCTCTGAAGCCTTGCCAATAAGCTCTATACTAACCTTCTGGATATTTCCGTCTCTCTGTTCCGCTAATACGTATACATCTTTACTCATTAGCCTACCATTCCTTTCTGCTATTATTAGTTTTTCAAGTCAGCTTGTTTTTAGATAATATGTCTTTCCTCTAATTTAGCTACGATAGTCTCAACAGCCTCTTCAGCTGAAAGGTCTTTGTAGTAGAGTCCCTTGCCCTTAGCCTGTTTTGTGAATGACTGTTTAACATTTGTAGGCGAGCCCTTAAGACCGATATTTTCCATGTCAACAGTATCTTTCATTTCTTCAAGCGTCCAAACCTTAACTTCTTTCTCTCTGTAAGCATCAAAGATACCTGCTACCGTCATATATCTGGGCTGAGCCAACTCTGACAATGCAGTAATAAGGCAAGGTAATTTAACCTCGATAATGTGGTATCTGTCCTCGAATTGTCTCTTTACTACAATCTTTTCCTCATCAGCATCAATTATTTCTTCGGCATAGGAAACCTGAGGAATTCCAAGGTGCTCAGCTATCTGGGGACCAACCTGGGCTGTGTCTCCGTCAATGGCCTGACGGCCTGTGATTATAATATCATAGTCAAGCTTTTTAATAGCAGCGGCGATGGTTGATGATGTAGCCCATGTGTCGGCTCCGCCGAAGGCTCTGTCTGTTACAAGAATAGCCTCGTCGCAGCCCATGGCTAGGGCTTCTCTTAAGGCTGCATCAGCCTGTGTGGGGCCCATTGAAATAACAGTAACTGTTCCGCCAACCTTATCTCTTAACTGTAAAGCGGCCTCAATACCTGCTTTATCGTCGGGATTTATAATACTGGGAACACCGTCTCTGATAAGTATATTTGTTTTTGGATCAAGCTTAACTTCTGTGGTATCCGGTACCTGTTTTGCACAAACAATTATTTTCATTGTCTTACTCCTTCCGCATATTTATATTCTGGCTTCATGATGGAATCGAATTATTTACCGACCTTCAGATGACCTGCAATAACCATCTTCTGAACTTCATTTGTGCCTTCGTAAATCTCAACAATCTTAGCGTCACGCATCATTCTCTCAACGTGGTATTCTCTCATGTAGCCATATCCGCCGAACAACTGAACGCACCTTCTTGTTACGTCCGAGCCGGTGATAGCTCCGTAATATTTACCCATGCATGCATACATTCCGAAAGGAAGTCCCGCATCCTTTGTGCAGGCAGCTCTGTATACGATAAGCTGAGCCGAGTCAATTCTTGTCTTCATGTCGGCAATCTCAAACTGTGTATTCTGGAATGAACCGATTGTCTTACCAAACTGTCTTCTCTGGCTTACATATTTGAGAGTTTCCTCAAGAGCTCCCTCAGCAATACCAAGACCTACAGCACCAACGCCGATACGTCCGATATCGAGAGTCTGCATAATCATCTTGAAGCCTTCGCCCTCTTTACCTATAAGGTTTTCTTTAGGAACTATGCAGTTGTCGAAGATAAGGTCTGCTGTTGCCGAAGCACGGATACCCATTTTCTTCTCATGCTTACCAACTGTAAATCCGGGAGCATCAGCAGGGATAACAAGTATGGACATACCCTTATTTCCCTTTGATTTGTCAGTCATAACAACTGTTGTGTAATATGTGGCCTCTCCGGCATTTGTAATGAAGCATTTTCTTCCGTTTACAACATAGTGGTCGCCGTCAAGATAAGCCTTTGTCTGCTGCATAGCAGCATCGGAGCCAGCGCCGGGCTCTGTCAGTCCCATAGCGCCCCATGCTTTGCCTGAAAGCAGGTCGGGAAGGAATCTCATTTTCTGTTCTTCTGTACCAAACTGATAAATAGGCCAGCAGCAAAGTGATGAATGAGCGGCCATACCTGATGTAATGGATGCGCAGTATTTTGAAATCTCCTCAATGGCGATTACATATGCAAGATAATCTCCGCCCTGTCCGCCGTATTTTTTAGGATACTGGATACCGAGAAGGCCTGTAGGTCCAAGCTTTTCCCAAACTTCTCTGGGGAATCTCTCCTCATCATCCATCTCCTGCATAATGGGCTTGATTTCATTTTCTACGAACTCTCTTACCATTTGTCTGAATAACAGGTGTTCTTTTGATAACGTAAAATCCATTAATTCTTCCTCCTTTTATTCTGTATACCCACACATCAAAAACTTGATGTTAAAAAAATATAAGCGGAACATACCCTTTCCCCGACTGTGACTTGTTCCGCTAAAACTACTACAACACGATAAACCTGCAATCATTAATATTTCTAATGACTATATAATTATACTAAACTTATGTTAAACCTTTGTCAATGCATTTG
>JAJQDF010000058.1 GCA_021202325.1 Clostridiales bacterium
GGTAATAATTTATGAAAAAATTAGTTACTCGTTTTACCGCCATATCGCTAATGGGAGTATTCCTTTGCTGTACACCGGCAGATGAAGAAACATCTCAGGTTCCAGCACAGGAAGAAGCTTCCGAAGAAGTTGTGGAAATTGACAGAGCCCAAGAGATACTGGACGGCATGACGATGGAAGAAAAGGTCGGCCAAATGTTTTTTGTCCGCTATCCCGACGATGAAACCGCTCCGAACGACGCAAGCGAATATTCACTTGGCGGATACATACTTTTCGGAAAAGATTTTCAGGATAAGACAACAGCCGATGTCATAAACCAAATACAGGCCTGCCAGGATGCATCCTCCATACCTATGCTAATAGGCGTTGACGAGGAAGGCGGCCTTGTAAACCGTGTGAGCAGGTATACAGAGTTCCGCTCGGAACCCTTCAAGTCTCCTCAGGAGCTGTATGCAGAGGGCGGCTATGAGCTGCTAGTAAGCGACACTGCAGAAAAATGCGAACTCTTAATCTCCCTTGGTATAAACGTAAACTTAGCGCCGGTCTGCGACGTTTCAGAGGGCAGCTCGTCATTCATATATGACAGAACATTCGGCGGCGATGCTCTGGCAACAAGCGAATATGTTACCGAAGTCGTA
Organism: Clostridiales bacterium; assembly: GCA_021202325.1. Taxonomy (GTDB): domain Bacteria; phylum Bacillota; class Clostridia; order Lachnospirales; family Anaerotignaceae; genus Metalachnospira. The sequence goes on from JAJQDF010000058.1 coordinate 639, forward strand.
AACCAAATGTCAATCAGCGGTATAGGAAGCGTGCTTAAACATTTCCCCGGCTACGGCGACAACGGCGACACCCACACAGACATTATAGTGGATGACAGAGCCCTTGAAGTATTTGAAAACAGCGATTTTCTGCCCTTTAAGGCCGGAATAGCCGCCGGAGCAAATATGGTTCTTGTATCCCATAACATTGTCAATGCCATGGACAGCGAATATCCGGCTTCACTTTCAACTGAGGTTCACAGAATACTGCGTGAAGACCTGGGCTTTGACGGAGTCATTATGACCGACGACCTTTCCATGGAGGCCATAACATAGTACACAGACGGAGCGGCTGCCGCAGTTCAGGCGGTCAAGGCCGGCAACGATATGCTCTGTGTAACCGACTACCAAACTCAGATCCCGGCCGTAATTGAGGCCGTAAACAACGGAGAGATTTCGGAGGAAACAATAAACGCTTCTGCGAAACGTATAATTCAGATGAAACTAGATTTGGGTATAATCGAATAACTTTGTAAAATAAATAGGCCATGCGGTTCTGAGCTTTTTTCAGGACTGCATGGCCTTGTTTTTGTTTTTTATTCTTCTTTGAGAAAGCTCTCAACTATTTTGTTATACTCATTGGGATTTTTCTTTGCCACAAAGTGGTCGCCCTCTATTATTGCCAGCTTAGAGCCTGCTATGCCCTTATGTATGCGCATTGTTTCGCTTTCCTTTATCAAGTCGTTTGTGCCTGCAATTACAAGGGTTTCGGCCTTAACCTTGGATAATGATTTTTCCGATATATTAGGATCGTTTACCATAAGTCCTAGCATTTCGGCGTTTTTCCTTGCCTTTTTGTTTTTGGCCGCAAATTTCAAAGCGAATTTATAGCCCAATGTTACCGGCACTTGGGCGCTTGGCTTTACGCCCTTTTCGTCAAGGTTTGCGCCGTTTAATATAAGCTTATCCACCATATCGGGATATTTTATAGCAAACATAAGCGCTATGTTTCCGCCGTCCGAAAAGCCAAGTATATCGGCCTTTTCTATGCCCATACCGTCCATAAATTTCTTCAGGTCGTCGGCAAACTGTCTTATTGTGAAGGGCGCCTTGCCCCTGGGCGATTTTCCGTGTCCCCTGGTATCAACGGCAATTACCCATCTGAATTTTGAAAAGGACTCAATCTGGTTCACAAAATATGTACCGTCCTCATTGTTTCCGTGGAGCAATATCAGCGGCTTTCCCTCGCCCTTTTCCTCATAGTGAAGTTTTATATCCATTTTCGTTCTCCTGCTTACTTTATATATTCCTCAGCCGTTTCCCTGTATTCGGCTATGGTTTCTTCCATTTCCTTTATCTCCGAGTCCTTAACCTCACGTCTAACCTTAGCAGGCATACCTACTACCAGCATTCCGTCATCAATAACGGCATTCTGCGTGACCAGCGCACCGGCTGAAACCATGGCGCCCTTGCCTATTCTTGCGCCGTTCAAAACAACCGCACCCATACCCACAAGAGCGTTATCCTCTATGGTGCAGGCGTGGAGCAGTGCCCTATGGCCTATTGTGACATTGGAGCCAATTATGACATCGGCATTTTCGTAGGTGTCTGTATGTATACAGCACATATCCTGAATATTAGTGTTGTCCCCTATAACAACCTTGCCCATCTCGGCTCTTATGACCGTTCCCGGCATAACAACGCAGTTTTCGCCGAAGGTTACATTGCCGTATATGGAACAGTTTTCAAAAATAGTACAGCTTTCCGGAATAACCGGGCTTACGCCCTTCCAGCTTCTTACCGTATAATTCGGCCTTATGGCATCTGCGTAGGCTCTCTTTATAACATCAAGCGCCTCCCTGCCCTCGGTTTCAAATCGGCTGTTGTCGCTTTCGTTGCTGAATGTGCCGTCATAGCCCAGTGATTTTACGGTTTGGAAAATATATTTCAGCTCATCATAATCCTTATCGGTCAGCTGAGGGCGTGAATAGCCTTCGCCGTATCCGCTAGTGTGGAGATGGACCGTGCGGCTGATGTATTTTTTAACGCAGTCTATACTTTCGCCCGTGGGCTTCAGGTGATAAAAATCAACTACCATCTTCAAATTGGGGATATCCAGCTCTTCAACGATATTATAAACTCCGTCTATATCCGTTCCGAAATCGCACATATACTTATGCACCTGTTCGAAAAGTATGGTTATGCCGTATTTTGCAGCAACTTCGGCGGTTATTGTCAAAAACTCCTTGGCCTGCTCGTTGGCCTTTGCTTTATCATAGCCTTCGGGCAGCTTGCGTATTCCCGGAGCGCCTATTCCCACGGTTTTTACACCGAGGGCGGATGCTCTGAACATTATAAGCTCAGCATAATCCCTTATTTTTGTCCTGTCAAAGCCTTCACCCACCATTTTCGGCTCAGCCTTGGCATAGGCATTCACCGCAATGCACGGTATAGGTCCGCTCAATATTTTTTCCTTTATCGCTTCGTATTCCTCATCGGACAGTTCCGACAGCTCTCTGCCGGGTATCTCTATATAGTCATATCCGGCCTCGGCCACATAATCATAAAGCCTTGCCGAAGCACAGCAGCCAAATCTCATGGTCATTCTCCCCTCTTATTTCTGTTTCTCTCCTTTTTCGCTCTCGGCTCTTGTCAGTATCAGCTCCGCCGCAACGCTTACGGCAATTTCCGCCGGCGTTACCGCCTTTATGGCAAGCCCTATCGGCGTATGGAGAGTGTCTATTTTTGCTTTGCTTATTCCTGCCTCTATAAGTCTTTCTCTTGTTATTGCAATTTTTGTCCGGCTTCCTATAACTCCCACATAGGTCAGATCTTTTCTCAGAACCTGGCACAGCACATCAAAGTCTCCGCTGTGGCCGCTGGTCATTATTACGGCGTAGTCCTCCGGTTTCATCTCTATGTTTTTGTCTATGTCGTTAAAATCTCCGATTATAACTGTGTTTCCCTCAGGGAAGGCCTCAGCCAATTCCCTGCGTTCCTCATATATTACAACACGAAAATCCAAATGGGACAACAGCGGCGCCAGTTCCTTGGAAACATGTCCTGCTCCGAAAATATACACCGTTCCCTTTCTTGTCAGCAGTTCGACAAAATACATAGCGCCGCCGCTCTCGAAGGAATACATATTTCCTGTCCAGCCTTCCGCTTCTTCGGCAGAAACCCCGTCAATAAAACTCACTCCCTCGTTTCTTGAATATGTCCCCATATCCACAGAGTTTTCGCCAACTCGGGTTATTAGCCATGCTTCCTCGTAATTTTCAATAAGCTCCAGTACATGGTTTACAAGGGGCGCGTCTTCTTTGGAAAAATATTTGAAGCAGACCTTTACATTGCCGCCGCAAATCATTCCAACGCCCTCAACATCGTATTGGCTCATGTCGTAGGCCGCCGTAAATGACAGCTTGTCTTTAAGCGCCTCCAGCGAGCGCAGTTTGCACAGATATTCGGCTCTGCCGCCTCCGATGGTTCCCTCTATTGAGCCATCGGCAAACACAAGCATTTTTGCTCCGGCACCCCTGGGGGTTGAGCCCGAGGATGCCGTAATCATGTTGAGCATTACATCCTGACCGCTGTCAATGGTTTCCTTTATTTTTCTGAATATATTTTCCAAGCCGACACCCCCTGTAAAAAACATCACATCAGCATACTATTTTTAATATTTAAATCCTGCTACCTGAACCTTTATCATGTTTGTTGTTCCCGGGATACCAAGCGGCAGTCCGCAGGTAATAACAGTTGTATCTCCCTTATCTAGATAGCCCAGCTCCATGGCCTGATCCACACACTTATCAAAGAGCGCAAATGTATCAAACTCATCCTCAACCAGTATTGGAGCAACGCCCCAGACAAGGTTCAGCCTTCTGCAAAGCTTCTCAGCCGTTGTGCAGGCTATGATATCGCAGCCCGGTCTGTATTTGGCAATATTCTTGGCCGTGGTTCCCGATTTTGTTACGGTAAGCACCGCTCTGGCGTTCAGGTCATAGGCGGTGGTGCATGTGGCATGACTTATGGCATCCGTAACATTGGGATTGGACTTCCTTTCCTCGCCGAAAAATCTCTTTTTATAGTTTATGGATTCCTCGGCCTTGGTGGCAATCTTGGCCATTGTCCTTACGGCCTCAACGGGGTATTTGCCCACGGCTGTCTCGCCGGAAAGCATAATTGCACCGGTTCCGTCAAACACGGCATTGGCCACATCGGCAGTTTCTGCCCTTGTCGGTCTGGGGTTTTCTATCATAGATTCCAGCATTTGTGTGGCGGTAATTGTTGTTTTGCCGGCCTTTGCGGCCTTTTTGATTATCATTTTCTGTATTACCGGCACTTCCTCGTAGGAAATCTCAACACCCATGTCGCCTCTGGCTATCATTACTCCGTCGGAAACCTGGAGTATCTCGTCAATGTTCTCAACACCCTGTCTGCTCTCAATTTTAGCTATTATTTCAATGGACGTACAATTTCTTTCATCGAGTATTCTTCTAATTTTAAGCACATCTCCGGCAGTTCTTACAAATGATGCCGCTATGAAGTCAAAATCATTGTCAACGGCAAAATTAATATCCTCGGCATCCTTCTCGCTCATATAGGGCATAGAAACCGCTGTGTCAGGAAGATTTACGCCCTTATTGTTGGACACACGGCCGGGATTAACCACAACGCACTTTACATCGGTGTCGTTTTTGCCGATTACCCTAAGCTCAATCAGGCCGTCATCAATAAGCACCCTTGTGCCGATGTTTACATCCTTGGGAAAATCCTGATAGGATACGGAAACAACGCTTTCGTCGCCCTCAACTTCCCTTGTTGTCAGTGTGAACTCCGCACCGGCCTCAAGCATTATTGAATTATTCTTGAATCTGCCTACACGGATTTCCGGCCCTTTGGTGTCCAATAGAGCCGCCACATATTTATTTTTCTTTTCTCTTATTTCCTTAAGCTCGGCAAGCCTTTTCAAATGCTCGTCATAATTTGAATGGGAGAAGTTGAATCTCGCCACATTCATTCCTTCATCTATCATGCCTTCAAGCACCTCAAGGTCATCGGTTGCCGGCCCTAAAGTACATACAATCTTTGTTTTTCTCATATCTGTCTTCCTCCTAATGTCATACATTTGTGCAGTATTTTTAGTTATACAATCTCACCTGTAT
>JAJQDF010000226.1 GCA_021202325.1 Clostridiales bacterium
TAAGTCTATCTGCCTTTTTATGCCGTGCACATACAGCTCATCATAGGGATTCGGCGCCAAAAGTACAGTAGTTTCAATGTCCGTGCATTCGTCATATCCTTCGAACTCGCCTCCGCCCTCATGGGTAAGTATTATTTCCTTATATATCTGCATATCAATGTCGGAAAGCCATTTCACCTTTTCCTCTCTGCTGTAGGCATTGGGCTTAAGCCTATCGGCGGCCTCAATTGCTTGAGCTATAAACAAATCTGTCACCTCTTTCAGTTTTCCGATGAAAGACCGCTTTCATATTCTTCGGCTTCATTCTTTGCTTTTTCGGCATTTTTAAGCACCTCAGCCACAGGCTTGGGCACTTCCACCGTCACACCCTTCGGCACCTGGAATGTCTTTCCGTTTACTCCCACAAACTGAAAGTTCTGTTCCGTCTTGGGTGCCTTGGGGAGCTTTACCTCCACCATTTCGTTCCATACGCTAGTTTTTTCTGCCATAATTATTGCCTCCTTCTTTTATTGTATTTATAATCATTTAATCCTAAGCTGCTCTTCTCCGTCGCCATCACCCAAACAAATTCAACTTAGTCGCTTCGCCGCACAGTGAACGGTGGAGGAATTCACTTCCGACACCGTCTATACTTAAAAGACAACCACTGCGAATTGAAAAGTTTCAAGGGAACTTTTCAATTCGTTTCCATTACACGATGAAATTCATAGGAATTTCATCGTAGGCGCGCTGCGCCTAATTTGTGCTGTCGCTTCCCGAATACGATGAGCAGCTCTCAACCCTCACCATTCTGTCCTCATAGAGTATCTTGAATGCTGTCGAGAATTTGTAGCCCAGTGTGGAGAACTGGTTGAGAGGTCCTCCGGCTTCGGACTTATCCTTTATTATCATTTCCATACCGCCGCCGTCGGGATCTATCTCGCCGTAGGCATCCTTTCCGAAGAAAAGCGAAAGATATACGGCCTTGGATGAGCCGTCGCCCGCAACCTCCACAATTTTAGCCTCTGTGGTCTCTATGAATCTCACTCCATGGAGCTCGCCTATCTCGCCGTTATATATTTCTTCGGGCGAAGCGTATTTATGAGCCTCTATCCACTCGTCGCTCTGTCTCAGGTCGTAGGCCACCGAAGGATGAATTATGGCCATGTATTTGCCGTCAATTTTGGGTGCCTTCATCTTTTTGAGATATGTAACCGCCTTGTTTATAACTGCCGGTGTAAGCTTTGCGCTCTCGTCAAGATCGTCTCTGGATGTTACCTCGGTCGCTGTACCGTCAGATGAAATCTTGTCGGCATATATTACGTTTGTTCCGGAAATAAGCACGTTTCTGGCTATCTTGTCCATAGTGCTTCCGGCGGACGCTCCAAGCTCTTCCGCCGCTCCGAGTATTACATCATCCACCGCATGAAGCTCAAGCTGATCCGATACGGTTACATATGTTCCGTACTGAGCCACAGGTACGTTTATTGAGGACTGCCCCAGCTTCTGCCCTGTGGGAATAACTCCCTCGGTAAGCGCCGCCGCATCCTCTAAAGTGTTCCATTTTCTCCATTCCACGGTTTTTCCTCTGTGGGCAGGAAGGGGCTGTTTTTTGCCGAACTGGGTATGCACAAGCTCCGCTCTGGCGTTTTCAAGAAGCTCTGTGTCGTAGTAGGTTTTCATTGTAGGTGTCAGTGTGTTTGCCCCTTCAAAGGCCACCTGTGTCGAGTCATAGGTATTCACATAGTTTCCTGTGGCATTCACAAGGGTTCCTGCCTCCGCAAAGTGCTGTAAATTAAGTTTTAACATTCTATCCTCTCCTTTCTGTTAAAAACGCACGGTTTCGCCGCGTTTTACTCTGTCTCTTATGCTTTTTCTCTCTTCCTTTGTAAGTCTTCTCGGATCAAACTCGGCCATCGCCGTTGCCTGATGGTTTGAGCCGTTTTCACCCGGTCTTTTTGCTCCGGACTGTATTGCGCCGGAAATTCTTCTTTCCGCCTGTCTTACGGCCTTTTCAATCAAAAGGCTGTTTACCTCGTCCCTATGTATAAGCTCATAGGCCGATATAACCGGAACGCCCGAAGCAACAAGCCTTCTGAACATGGGATTTTCAAATTCCCTGTCCAGGTCGAAGCCCGAATAAACAGCCGCAGCCTTTTCGGCCTCCTCTATAATTTCCATCAGTCTCCTTCTTGCCGATTCGTCCTTTATTTCTGTTTTTTCTCTTAAATATGCCATTAACATTCCTCCTTTATCTTGGCATTGCCGCCTGCGAAGCCCTTTCTCTGGCCTTCACGGTCACGGCCGATTCTCCCAAAGAGATTTCTTTTGCCTCTCCGCCGGGTACCTTTGCTGTACCGTTTTGTTCTGCTTTCATCAGCCTTTCATATGTGCTCTGGTCGTACTGTCTGGCCAGCACCAGCGCTAATTCCCTATAGTTCTGCATTTTGCTTGAAAGCCCTGCGTTCTCTCTGATTTGGCGCAGTATTCTTTCCCTGCCGTCAAAATCCATTGTGTCAAGCAGCATTGCGGCCTGCTCGGCAAGCTCCGGATTAAAGCAGCCGTTTTTGTACAGCTCCAGTGCCAGCTCGTTCTGCTGAACCTTGGAATATACATTTTTCCTCTGAGCCGAAACCTTTATATCAAACACCGGCGATGAAACAATTCCGCTTTTGTCATAGACCGGCCTGATAAGAGTGTTGTCGTAAGCCACAAACCTGTCCTCTCCCATGGGGCCGGTTATTCTGAATTGCCTCGGCAGGTCATAAAACTGCCTTATCAGCTCTATCACCTGGCCTATAACTCGGCTGTAGGCTCTGTATGCCGAAAGTGTGCTTGCCCTGGATGTTTTTCCGGCGGCCTCCTGAAGCGCTGCTATTGCCGATGCCGCAGTCACTCCCGAAGGCGTAGTTCCCGTGGCCGCCTCGTTGTTGCCCGATGTTTCTCTGAGCTCGGCAATCTTTGAGTTCAGCACCGACATATATATTTCTCCGAGATTCGGCACGGTTATTGCCCTTATGCTGTCTGCTCCCAAATTTCCGTTTACGTGCACCAGCGGCTTTGTCCAGTCGGCAAACTCCTTTTCGTTTATACTGCCGTCGCCCCTTATGAAAAATCTTGGCGAGGCGGCCATAACGGCGTTTTTGACAATTGCCTGATTGAGCCTGTCTATCTGCTCCTGGGTATTCTTGCAAACATCGATATATCCAAAGCCGCAGGGTGTTCCCTCCGCCGGGAAAAGCCTGTCAAACACAAAGGGATATTTTCCGTGATCGTACCAGCCCCTTTCCGCCCTGCTTTCGCCGTAGAGAACATTTCCGTTTTCATCAATTCCGGCCTCCGGCCTTTCGGTGTCGTTTTCTGTAGCATACAGCACCGTTGTGTTTACATATTTGCAGTAGTGGAGCACTGTCCTGCCGTTTACGGTTTTTCTGTAGTACCAGTCCACAACAAGGCTTTTGCCGCTGGTGTCCACATTGTCGTCATATATGTATTTGGCTGTTGTAAATCCGTTGGAGGCAAGCCTTCCCTTAAGCTCGGGATAAAGCCCCTCCAATGTTTCGTTATCAATAAGCTCCGTGCAGAAAACATTTCGGCTTTTTTGCAAATTGGTCACACCGGGCTCCCAGAAAAGGTTCAGCATATCCACCTTCTTTATGGATATGTCGCCAAGGCCATTGAGCTTTGACGGATCCCAAAACACACCGTACACTCCGGTTCCGGTTTTCAGCTTTTGCCACAGCACATCGGAATAGGTTTCCTCGAAATCGTTCTGTTCCAGAACCGCCGGGATAATTGAGGACAGCCTTGCCGCTTCCTCCCTGTCGCTTTCTTCCCTCGGCAGAACGTTGGGCTCCGGATAGGCCTCTATTCCGTCGGCGTGCTTATTTATAATGACATTAAAAAGCCATGCCGAAGCCGGTCTCATGTCGTAATCGTTTCCTCCCTTTATGTACCGCCAGTGCCTAAGCTTCCACCATTGCTCGTTTTCTATTATCTTTTGTTCAAGGGCAGTCTTCCCGGCCTTATACTTTCTCAATATTGTATTGGCCTCTTTCAGCTCGTTTTCGCCGACGGCATTTTTCAGACTGTTCATGTTTCTCCTCCTTTCATCATGTTAAGCGGATCGGATAATATAGCTTTTTCCTCCTTTATTATTGGTCTTATAGGTCTGTCCATACAGAAATATCTCCATTCATCGGCGGCATGGTCCTCCCCTGCGGTATCCAAATCCTCAGGATTCGTTCCGCTGAATGTCAGCAAAGGTATTGTCCTTATGAACGCCCTGCAGTTGTCGAACACATACATCCTCGGATAGCCCTCGCTGTCAAACTGCAGTCTGTAGTGGCACTGCATCCAGCCGGCTATCCGCTTATTGTCTCCCGGCGTGAAATATATTCCGTACCTTGCGGCGGTATCCGCCACCGACTCGCCTCTGCTGGCATCCCATATTGAAGGATCGGCCACCCCTTGAATGTTTCTTCCTTTCAGCCACGGGTGCTCCCTCTCTATTCGGCTTATCTCCTCAAACTGTTTTTCCGGTGTCCATCTCACGCCCTCGTTGGGTGTTTCGGTACAGCCGTACAGTTCAAGTATTCTGTAAATTATGCCGTCAAAGTCCACAGCCCACCATGCACATGAAAAGGGCTTATTGTAGCCGAAGTCATAGCTTCTGTATACGTTCCAGCCCCTTGCCTCGCCTCGGCTTATGTCAATGGGCTTTATGACATGGGTAAAGCGCCTCTCCCTCTGGGCTTCTTCGCCTCCAACAACAAAGTCCTCGAAAAACTGCCCGTCAAAAATATCCCACTTGCCGTACAGCCATGCTTCCTTAAGCTTCGGCGGAAGGGCTTCCAGCTGTTTTATATAGTCGGGCTGAGATTTCATAAGGGCGCTGTTGTCGGTAACAAGGGACTGTATAAAGCTGTAGTCCTCGGGGTTCTCTCCATCCTTGAACTTTCTGTCTATGAATATTCTCTTTATATAGCCGTGTCCCTTTCCTCCGGGGTTGCAGGTGTAATAGACACGCTTCGGAAAGGGATTGACGCCTCTCACGCAGGCGGTTATGCTTTTCATCTGATACTCCGAAAGCTGCGTTGCCTCGTCAATAAATATGACATCGTATTCCACGCCCTGGAGCCTGTCCAAATCTCCGTCCTTATCGCAGTACATAAAGCTTATGGAACTGCCGTTCACAAACCTAAGCATTTTGTCCCTGTCGTTATATACGGCCGCCCCGGCAAGCTGTCTTCTTAGAATGTTTATATGGTTGTTCATAAGCTCGGGATAGCTTCTTCTGACTATAAGTATCCTTATTCCCGCATACCGGCAGGCCAGAAGAATCGCCTTTGTCCGCACTGCCCAGCTCTTTCCGCCGCCTCTTGCACCGCCGAAGGCTATATGCTTGTGGCGGTCCCTCAAAAATTCCTTTTGCTTTTCATTGGGTTCCTCTAAGACTATTTCCATCTTTCCTCCTTTTCGTAAGCTTATCCTTTTCAGCCGCTGAACAGATCGCCTCCTTCGATGACTATTCTTATTTCGTCTCCGGCGCCGCGTCGTCTGTCCGCCTCAGTCTTCTCCCTAGACATCGCCGCCGCATCCCTTTCGGCCTTTGTCGGAAGCTCATTGACATTTCGGATAACTCCCACAAGCTCCTTCATCGCCGAAGTCATACCCTTTATGGCGGTAACATCGGTGCTGCCCTTGGAGTCTATAAAGTCGTCCTCATACACACTGCGCTCTATTCTAACGGCCATGCCGTCTGCGGCATTTATTATTGGGG
>JAJQDF010000291.1 GCA_021202325.1 Clostridiales bacterium
ACTATATAAAAATCTACCACAAGTTGTCAATAAATACAATATTTTTCGACATATAGGCCATATTAAAAATCCGAAGGGCGCTCCTTCGGATAGGTTCTTACTGTTTCATTCTTTTTAAATATTTTTCTCTTGTGGCCATTCCGCCTCTGATATGCCTTTCGGCCTTATTGACCTCCAGCACACGCCTGACCGAACGGGCAAGCTCCGGATCAATCTTTTCAACACGGTCGGTTATATCTTTATGGACTGTGGACTTGCTTATACCGAATTTTTTGGCCGTTTCCCTCACCGTAGAATTGGAGCTTATTATAAAATTGGCTACCTCCACTGCTCTTTCTTCGATATATGACTTCAAAAAAGCACTCCCCTAAACAATTACTTGCTTATTTATATGCTGACAAGCGCCATGATATGAAAAAAGAGCGGCCGCACTAGGCAAGCCGCTCAGTTCTTTATTTAGTCAATCATATATCCGTATTTACTTTTTACAGTGAGTATGAGCATTTCAAGCTCCTTGGGAAGGGCGTTGTCCTCTGCCGGATCATAATCCATGACTTTTCCGTTAAGCCTTACTCTGTAAACATCGTTTCCGAGGGGCAAAAATCCGCTGTTTTCACTGTCCTCAAAATCCTTTTCGCAGGCAAACAGCGTAAACTTATCCCTGTAGGGCTTGCTGTCGTAAGGGCAGAATACCGCACAGTTTCCGCATTCGTTGCAGAGCTTATCCATATGGAGTATCTGCGCACCCATGCCCTCCGGCTTAATGACAACATTGGCTCTGTTGGGACAGACGTCAACGCAGTTTTCGCATACAGTATTGCAGGCAAGGCATCTTTCTGCCTCGCAGGCAGTTGGCATTTTGAGTATTCCCTTTTTGGCCTCCGCCTTTGCACCAATGTCATCGCCAAGGTTTGGAATATCAGCCTCAAATGTCATTCCCGACACAGCCTCGGCAAAGGCCTTGGCATCGGCTATACATTCCACAACGGTGCAGGGACCCCTGAGGGCATCTCCGGCGGCATAGACATTTTCTATATTCGTCTTAAATGACGGACGGCCTTTTCTGTCCGTTTCTATGCCCTGAGCCTTGAAATAATCGCTGTCTACGCTCTCTCCCACAGCCGCAATTACCGTATCGGCCTTTATATATATTTCCTCGTCGGTTTCAACGGGGCTCCTTCTGCCGCTTTCGTCGGGCTCGCCAAGCTTCATTTTCTTAGCCGTAAGTATGCCGTATCCCTGTCTTACCGGTGCCGCCAGCTCCACAAATTCCACGCCGTCATATATAGCCAGCATAAGCTCTTCCTCGTCGGCCGGCATATATTTCTTTGTACGTCTGTATACTATGGACACGTTCTCCACACCGGCGGCACGCTTTGCGGCTCTTGCCGCATCCATGGCCGTGTTTCCTCCGCCGATAACGGCAACGTTTTTGCCCAAATTCATGGACTTTTCAGCTTTCAGATTTTTCAAAAATTCCATTACGTTTATTACATTGCCTTCCATATCCAGTCTGCCCGGCTTTTCAGCACCCACGCAGTAGAGAACATGGGTGAAGCCTTCGCTTTTAAGCTCATCCAGTGACGGTGCAGGGGTATTCAGCCTTATTTCAGCACCCATTTTTTCTATGAGAGCCGCATCCTTGTCTATGGCCTCTCCGCTTATCCTGAAATCAGGTATAACATTTCTGACTATTCCGCCGAGCTTACTCTCTTTTTCAAAGAGTACAGCCTTTATTCCGGCCTTGCCCAAAAAGTATGCCGCCGCCATTCCTGCCGGACCGCCTCCGACTATGGCCGCCTTTTTATCCGAAGTTACCGCCGGCGTTTCAAGCTCATCCATAAGCATATCGTAGGCGTTTTCTGCAGCTGTCAGCTTGGTTGAACGTATCATAACGGGATTTTCGTAGAAATTCCTCGTGCATTTATCCATACAGTGATGGGCGCATATTGTGCCGGTTATAAAAGGCAGAGGATTTTTGGCTGTTATAACCTTAAGCGCTTCCAAATACCTGCCCTGTCCGCAGAGCTCCACATACTCAGGTATATCCTGTCCTATGGGACATCCGCCCTTACAGGGTGCGGTAAAGCAGTCGGTCAGCGGAACCTTTTTGTCCAGCTTTCTGTTCGGGAGGGGCTTCACAGGCTTAACATGGTGAATATCCGTCTTTGCTGCCTCCGAAAGGGCTTTTACCTTTCCGCAGTCTATGCCGTCAAAGGGTTTAAATTCACAGTTTTCCAGCTTTTCGGCTATCTGTGTAAGCCTCTGGTAGCCGCCGGGCTTAAGTATAGTTGTGGCCACAGTGATCGGCCATATTCCGGCTTCAAAAAGCTTATCTATATTGAAATAGTCCGCACCGCCGGAATAGCTTATTCTCATTTTGCCGTCAAATTCGGCAGAAATACGGTTTGCCATCTCTATTGTCAGAGGATAGAGAGCCTTTCCGCTCATATACATTTCCTCCGAAGGCAGTTCCCCGGCCTCTACATCAACGGGGAATGTGTTGGAAAGCTTGAGGCCGAACTCCAGTCCGTTGTCCTCCGCCAGCTTTTTAAGCCTTGTGAACATAGGCACCGCATCGGAATATTGGAGATCCTCCCTGAAATGGCGGTCATCAAAGGCTATGTAGTCATAGCCCATATCGTCAAGGGTTTTTCTTGCGTAGTCGTAGCCCAATATTGTGGGGTTGCATTTTACAAATGTATTCAGTTTTTTCTCCGAAATGAGGTATGCCGCTATGCGCTCAATTTCCTGGGGCGGACAGCCGTGGAGAGTGGACAGTGTTGCGCTTGTGCAGATTTTAGGCAATATTGCATCGATATATCCGCTTTCTTCGGGGAAGGCTTTCTTAAGTGCCCCTTTGTATTCTTCCCACTGGGGAAGGTTCTCGGCATTTTTAAGCCCCTCTATGAAATCATCAATCTTTTTGCTCTTTATTCCGTCCAAATCATAGCCAACGCTCATGTTGAATATGAAACCGTCGGGAGAGCCAAGGCCGTATTTTTTTGAAAATACCTTCAGCGCAAGCCATGCCTTAACATATTCGTCCAGTGCCTGACTAACAAAAAGCTCCGTAGACCATTCGCAGTTATAACCCTCATCGTTGGCCAAAATACACGGTCTTGCTATACAAGCCGCCAGCTCGTCGCCGTCCATAATCTGAACCGTCTTAAGCTCAAAGAATCGGCTTCCGGCAAAATATGCGGCTATAATGTTCTGGGCAAGCTGAGTATTGGGGCCTGCAGCCGGTCCGAAGGGAGTTTCCATATATTCGCCGAATATGGACAGCTTCTTATCGTCCTTCTTTAAATAAGGGCGGCGCACTCCGAACATTGAGCCCTCTGCGGCATATTCGCTCACCGCCCAATTTATCAGCTTTTCAAAGACCATGGGTGTCATTCTTTCACTCATAATATCCTCTCCTCTATCAGCCGTTAATGCTCTTCCACAGCTTTTTGGCCGTTTCTGTAATATCGGCGTTTATTTTTTCCTCGTCTATTCCAATAAGCTCACGGTTTTTCATAAGCACCCTGCCGTTGGCAATTGTGGTAAGGCACTGTCTGCCGTTCATACCGTATATAATATGTCCGTCTATGTTTGCATCGGAAAACGGCGTATAGGGCTTATAATCCATTATGATAATATCTGCGGCGGCTCCTGCCTTAAGCACTCCCAAGGGCTCGTCAAAATATTTTGCACAAATCTTAGGATTGTTGTCAAAAAGCATTCCCGTAGCCTCTGCCCAGCCAACATTGGGCATTTTTGCGTTATGCCTCTGTATTGTGAGGGCGACCTTAAGGCTCTCCAGCATGTCGTGGGTATAGGCATCAGTACCGAGGCCGACCGTTATTCCCCTGTGGAAAAGGTTTATAACCGGCGCACAGCCTACGGCGTTTCCCATATTGGATTCGGGATTGTTCACAACCATTGTGCCCGTTTCCTTTATTATATTCATCTCTTCATCGTTTACATGTATGCAGTGTCCGAGAAGTGTCTTCTCTCCCAGTATTCCGCTGTCAAGGAGTCTCTCCACCGGACGTTTGCCGTACTTCATCCATGTGTCCTCCACATCGTTTGTTCCCTCCGAAACATGGATATGGAAGCCTGTCATGCCGTTATTTGCCTCAACACATTTCTCCATTGTTTTGTCGGATATTGTAAAAAGCGCATGCATGCCGAACATGGCCTTAAGCATATTATTTGGCTCATCCTTTGTATATTTTATAAAGTCATAGTTTTCCTTTATGGCCTGACTGCATTTTTCCTCGCCGTCCCTGTCGCTGACCTCATAGCAAAGACAGCTTCTTATGCCCATTTCCTTGGCCACATCGGCAATCTCAAAGAGGGAACCCGGCACGCATCCGTAGCTGGCATGATGGTCGAAAATTGTCGTCACTCCGTTTTTTATGCACTCAATGTATGTCGCATAGGCAGAAGCCCTTGTGCCCTCCAAATCCAGTCTGCGGTCTATTGCCCACCACATACCGTCAAGAATTTCATAAAAGTTAGTAGGGTTGTAGCCATTTATAGAAAGTCCTCTTGCAAGGGCGCTGTATATGTGGGTATGGGCATTTATGAATGCCGGCATTATTACATTTCCCTCGGCATCTATAATCTCCGCACCCGGATATTTCAGCTTAAGCGCAGGAGCGTCTCCCACCTCTATAATTTTACTTCCATCGACTGCCACTGCCCCGTTTTCAAAATAGGGATTTTCCCTGTCACGGGTTATAACCTTTCCGTTGGTGATAAGATACATATACATTCCTCCCCTGTGAAGCTGAATTATTTTCAATCCTTCTAAATAAATTTTATTCTATATTGCACTAAAAAGCAATTAAATTCTTACTAATCTTTGCTATATTGCAAAGCCCTTGAAAATTCTAGCTTTCCTTGAAATATCAACATTTCTAACTTCACATAAGTTTATATATCTCTTTATAACTCTTTGCCAAAATGGTGTAAATTTGGTGTAAATGGTGTAAGTGCCATGTAAGATTATACACTTTTATACATTTTCTATTCATATACTACCATTACCCATTACTCTAACAATTTCGTCTTTAACACTATCAAAATTAAAGTGTGTATAAGTATTCATTGTAATAGATACGTTTGAGTGTCCCATTATATATTGTAATGTCTTAGGGTTCATACCCTGCTCTGCCATTCTCGTGCAAAAAGTATGTCTTAAGATATGCGGAGTTAAGGTTATTTGAATACCTGTATCTTCATAAAACTGAGTAACAAGTCTTTTACATTGATATGATACGTTGTCAGCTCTGCAAACTTTACCTGTATGAGTATAAAAAATAAACCCTCCATAACCGTCTACTATTGTTGCACACTTAGGTTTTTTGCGTAGTCGTTCAAGTATAGCCATTACCTCATCCGTAATATATAAAGTTCTAATACCACTTTCAGACTTAGGGCTTGCTATATAATGTCCCTTGCCATTTTCACATAACAATTGATGGTTTATTGATATAGTGCGTTGTTTAAAATCTATATCACTCCATGTCAACCCAATTGCTTCGCTAATTCTAACACCTGTACACCTTATGAAATATAATAAGTTATACCATTCTGAAATACTCCATTTTGGATTATTTTTTAACCAGTTAAAAAATTCTTCTTCTTCATCCTTATTTAAAGCCGTTCTAACCTTCTTGTCATTTTTAAAAGTGAACTTAAACTTAAAAGGACTTTTACTAAT
>JAJQDF010000071.1 GCA_021202325.1 Clostridiales bacterium
GGGCAGAATAGCCGAAGAACTTGGTATTGAGCACGGGTATGTTCTTGTGGCGGTAAACGGCAAGGAAATACAGGATGTATTCGACTACAGATATATGATAAATGACGAGTACTTGGAAATACTGTTAAAGGACGGCCACGGTGAAGAATATATTGCAGAGGTCGAGAAGGACTATGACGAGGACATAGGGATAGTATTTGAAAGCGGCCTTATGGACAATGCCAGAAGCTGCAGCAACAAATGCATATTCTGCTTTATAGATCAACTTCCCAAGGGCATGAGGGACACTCTTTATTTTAAGGACGACGACACAAGGCTTTCATTCCTTCAGGGAAATTATGTTACGCTGACGAATATGAAGGATAAGGACATAGACAGAATAATATATTATCATCTGTCGCCCATAAATATATCGGTTCATACGACAAATCCGGAGCTTAGAAAAATGATGCTCCATAACAATAAGGCCGGTAGCCTTATGGAAAGGATGAAAAAGCTGGCCGATGCCGGAATTGAGCTTCATACCCAGGTTGTGCTTTGCAAGGGCATAAACGACGGCGAAGAACTGGACAGAACAATAAGGGATGTTACGGCGCTTTATCCAAGTACACAGAGCATGTCGGTTGTTCCTGTGGGGCTTACTAAATACCGTGACGGCCTTTATAAGCAGGAGCCCTTTACAAAGGAGGATGCAGCCGCCGTCATAGACCAGATAGAGGGCTGGCAGAAAATAAATTTAGAAAAATTCGGTTCAAGGATTGTTTTTGCCTCGGATGAGTTTTATATTAAGGCAGAGAGAGAGTTCCCGCCGGCGGAAAGCTATGAGGATTTTCAGCAGTTTGAAAACGGCGTAGGTATGATTTCTCTCTTTAAAGCTGAGTTTTACGAGCTTCTGCCTGATGTAAGGGACAAGGAAAAGAGAAGCAGGGAGCTTTCAATAGTGACCGGCGAGGCCGCTTATGACCTAATGAGCGAAATAGCCGGTGAGCTTATGGAAAAATTCCCATATATAAAAATAAACGTATATAAAATAATAAACGAATTCTTCGGCGAGTCGATAACCGTTTCGGGACTTCTTACCGGAGGGGATATAATAAAACAGCTTAGAGGCAGAGAACTGGGAGAATATATTATTCTTCCCGACAGTCTGCTCAGAAACGGGGAAACGGTACTGCTGGATGATGTATACGTTTCCGACATTGAAAGGGAACTTGACATAAAAGTGAAAATCGCACTGAACTCGGCGGACAGCCTTGTGAGGAAGATAATGAATACGGAGGAAAAATGACATGAGCAAACCTATCGTTGCCGTAGTCGGCAGACCAAACGTGGGAAAATCGACTCTTTTCAACAGACTGGCGGGAGAGAGAATATCCATTGTTCAGGATACTCCCGGCGTTACAAGAGACAGAATATATGCCGATGTGGAATGGCTTAACTACAAATTTACACTTATAGATACAGGCGGAATGGAGCCCGATGCGGAGGACATAATTCTGAAGCAGATACTTACCCAAGCGCAGATAGCCATAGACACTGCGGACGTTATAATATTTGTTACCGATGTAAAGCAGGGTGTTACAGAGGCGGATTCACAGGTGGCAAATATGCTTAGGAGAACCAAAAAGCCTGTTGTTGTAGCCGTAAACAAGGTTGACGACATGAGAAAGGAAAACCTGGATGTTTACGAATTCTACAGCCTTGGTATGGGCGAGGTATATCCCATTTCGGCAGGACAGGCCTTAGGCCTTGGCGATATGCTGGATGCGGTATGCGGACATTTCCCTGAGGGAGCCGAAAATGCGGAGGATGACGATGTTATAAAGGTTGCCCTTATCGGTAAGCCCAATGTGGGAAAATCGTCACTCATAAACAGGATTCTTGGCGAGGAAAGACTTATAGTAAGTAATATTCCAGGCACCACAAGGGATGCCATAGATACGCCCTTTGAGCTGGACGGACAAAAATATGTGCTTATTGACACCGCCGGAATGAGAAGGAAGAGCAAAATTAAAGAGGAAATTGAAAAATACAGCATTATCCGTGCCGTAGCCGCTGTTGAGCGTTGCGATGTGGCAGTGCTTGTCATAGATGCCCAGGAGGGAATAACGGAACAGGACACAAAGATTGCAGGAATTGCCCACGAAAGAGGCAAGGCAGCAATTATAGCCGTAAACAAATGGGATGCCATTGAGAAGGACGACAAGACCATGAATAAATTTCTCAAGGACATAGCCAACGAGCTAGCCTATATGTCTTATGCTCCCAGAGTGTTTATTTCCGCCCTTACAGGACAGCGTGTAATAAAGATGCTGGACACTGTTAAAGAGGTTTATGCTAACAACAGCATGAGAATATCAACCGGTGTTTTAAACGATGTTCTCATTGAGGCCATGGCCATGCAGCAGCCCCCTGCCGACAAGGGCAGACAGCTTAAAATATACTATATGACTCAGGTTGGAGTTAAGCCGCCGACATTTGTCATATTTGTAAACGACAGAGAGCTTATGCATTTTTCATACAGACGATATATTGAGAATCAGCTGAGGCAGAATTTCGGCTTTAACGGAACACCGATACATTTTGTAGTTAGACAAAAGGGAGATAAAGACTGATATGTATAGATTAGTATGTATTGCAATAGGATACTGCTTCGGTCTCATACAGGCATCCTATTTTGCCGGAAAGATTAACCATGTGGACATCAGCACTAAGGGAAGCGGCAACCTGGGAACGACAAACTCAGTAAGAGTGCTGGGAATAAAACAGGGACTGGTCATATTTTTCTGCGATGCGCTGAAGGCTTCGGCGGCGTTTTATATCTGTTATTTTCTCTTTAGGGAAAATGCTGTTGTTGCCGGCTTCTACGGCGGCGCAGGAGCGATACTAGGCCATGACTTTCCGTTTTACCACAAATTTAAGGGTGGAAAGGGCATAGCCGCCATGCTGGGAATGATGCTTGGAGCCTTTCCTTTCCCTGCGCTTATAGTATATATTATTGCTGCGGCTGTGCTGATGAGCGGCTATGTGTCGGTTACATCGCTGACATTGTCGGCGCTTATACCGATTTCGCTCTACATATGGAATTATCCGCCGGAGGCTGTGGCTGTGACGGCTGCCCTTGCGGTACTGGCGTTTTTCCAGCACAGGTCGAACATAAAAAGACTCATTAACGGCACAGAAAGCAGATTTGACATTATCGGCAAACTTAAGCCTAAAAAGAAGGAGCTGTAATAGATGAAAAAGATAACTGTTATCGGAAGCGGAAGCTGGGGAACGGCTCTCGCCGTAATGCTTGATAAATACGGTCACGATGTAACCATCTGGTCATGGCAGGAGGAAGAGGCAAGACGAATCCGTGAGGACGGAGAACACAAGGAGTTTTTGCCGGGAGTACCCATAAGGAAGGAAATTAAAATAGTTACCGATCCTGAAAAAGCCATTGACGGAGCAGAAATAATCATTGCGGCGGTTCCGTCAAAGTTCGTCAGAATAAATATCGAGAAATTTTCACCCTATTTCAAAAAGGACCAGATAATAGTAAATGTTGCCAAGGGCATTGAGGATGGAAGTCTTAAAACCCTTGCTGAGGTAATAAAGGAATGTGCGCCCCAGTGCGAGGTTGCTGTGCTTTCTGGCCCCAGCCATGCTGAGGAAGTCGGCCGAGGAATACCTACGGCGGCCGTAATTGCCTCTCACAATGAAGACATAGCGAAGATGATACAGACTGAATTCAGCAATCCCGTATTCAGGCTTTACACCAACATCGATGTTATCGGCGTAGAGATAGGTGCCGCCATGAAAAACATTATTGCCCTTGCAGCAGGAATGTCCGACGGACTTGGCTTTGGCGACAACACAAAGGCGGCTCTTATGACAAGGGGAATGGCTGAGATAAAGCGTTTGGGAGTTGCCATGGGCGGCGATGAAAAGACATTCTACGGACTTTCGGGAATGGGAGACCTCATTGTTACATGCACAAGCATGCATTCCAGGAACAGAAGAGCCGGTATTATGCTTGGCCAGGGCAAGTCGCTTGACGAAACTCTGAAAGAGGTTCACATGGTAGTTGAGGGTGTAAACACAGCCAAAGCTGCCACAGAGCTTGCCAAAAAGTACAATGTAAGTATGCCCATTACCGAGGCAATGACAAGCGTACTCTTTGACGGTGCCGATGTAGGCGAAGCTGTATACACATTGATGATGAGAGATAAAATATCAGAATAAATCATAGAATAAATCACAAAAACAGATAGGGTATGCCGAAAAGCAGCCCTATTATTATGCCTGCCAATATATCTGAGGGATAGTGCACTCCGGAAAGCAAACGTGATACTGCAACAAGTATTGACACCACAAGCCCGATTATGCCAAGAAAAGGATGTATATAATACAGTGATGTTGTTATGGCAAAGGAGCTGGAACAGTGAAGGCTTGGGAAGCTATGGCCTGATGAATGATTTTCCAGCGGTGTTACATCCAGCACATCAAAGGGGCGTGGGCGGTCTATTTTATTTCTAAATTTTGTTACTATGATAAGTTCTGCCAGTGGGCAGGCGGCAAAAGCTACAACCCTTATATCACGCATAAGCACAAGTATCGGCATAAGGCCATAAAACAGTACCATCATAATATTCGGGGTTTTATCATTTAAAAATATAACAGGCTTATGCAGTTTGGGGTGCTTTTGCACGAAGCTGTAGACAGCCATATAAATTTTAGTATCCAAAAATATCACCTCTAAAGTAATAAAGCGGAAGCCTATGCAGGTTTCCGCTTTATTTTAACATATATTAGTGAGTTTTTAAAGATCTTGAGGGTTTCACCCTCAAACTCCCACCAGGGATATCATCCCTGGACCCACCTTAAGAAAATTATATTTAGGTCATGCAATAATTTTGGGAACTAAAAAGATATTTTAAACACCTTTCTTTTTATCGGACAGCCCGAGAATATAATCGGCAGATACGTTGTAATATTTGCATAGAGCAATTAGGTGCCTAATGGGCAGTTCATTGGCGCCCCTTTCGTAACGGGCATACATAGTCTGCGATGTACCAAGCACCGTTGCTATATCGGACTGGGTTTTGTCCGCATCTTCTCTTAAATTTCTGATACGCTGAGTATAGTCCACAATCTCCACCTGCCGATAAAATACTTAATTTTATGTTATCATTTTATTGAGGATATTATTGACTTTAGTAAATATATTTACTAAAATGTTAGTACAAATATTTATTAGGAGTGGAAAAGATGAAAAGGATTTTGGCTATAGCTTTGGCGGCAATGGTAATTGGAACAGGAATTTATATGTATAGACAGCCTGATTTTGATATAGATGTTCCGAATGAAATAGTGCTGGAAATGGGTGAGAGGTTTTTGCCGGATGATTATGTTTCGGTTGAAGGAAATACTGATGGCATGACTTTGGAATATAAAGACAACATAAACACAAATAAGGAGGGGACATACACATTAACGATAAAGGCTGAGGACAGCAAAGGCCGCATAAAGGAAACAACAGTGGCAGTAATTGTGAGGGATAGTGCAAAATGACAAATTATAAAACGGCGGAGCTAAAGATAAAGACCTTGAGGGTTTCACCCTCAAACTCTTACAAGACTACGTCTGTGCACACCACATCTAAGAAAAAACTGCGTTTTTTCTGAGCAATAATATTTATAG
>JAJQDF010000062.1 GCA_021202325.1 Clostridiales bacterium
CTGAACTCCCTTTTCCACCTTCTCCGGCGAAGTTATATATTCCCTGACAGAAGCTGAGGGCTTACTCTCCCAATTGCCGCCTCTTATAAGCACCTTGTCGCTGAATGTATTTACGATGCTGTCATATACAAATTTATATACTGCATCCTCATCTCTGAAACGCACTTCCAGCTTTGCCGGATGGACATTGACATCAACCATTGTCGGCGCTATAGTCATGGAAAGAACATAGACGGGGAATTTTCCTATCATAAGCCTTGTTTTATAGGCCTCCTCAGCCGCAGCTGAAACGATGGAATTTCTAATAAATCTGCCGTTTATAAACAGATTTTCACTGCTTCTGTTGGCTCTGGAAAGCTCCGGCCTGCCGATAAGTCCGGTAAGCTTCATTTCTCCGTCCTCGGCAGAAATTTCAAGCATTTTGAATGCCGTATCCTTGCCGTAAACGTGGTAGACAGCCGTTTTAAGGTCATTATTTCCCGATGTATGCACTACAACATTGCCGTTATTTATGTATTTAAACGAAACCTCAGGATGTCCCAGCACAAATTTTGCAATTATATCTGAAATATATCCTGCCTCTGTGGATGGCTTTTTAAGAAATTTCCTTCTGGCCGGCACATTATAAAACAAGTCCTCAACAATTATCGACGTTCCATCGGAGGCGCCTTCCTGGCGCAAATCCTCCAATATTCCGCCGTTTATTATTATCCTTGTGCCGGTTTCGGCATCCCTTGTTTTTGTGACCATTTCGGTTTTTGACACAGCGGCAATAGAGGCCAGCGCTTCACCCCTGAAGCCCAGAGAAAATATGCTTTCCAAGTCCTCCGCCGACTGAATTTTGCTTGTGGCATGCCTCAAAAAGGCGGACTTTACATCCTCCTCGGGAATTCCGCAGCCATTGTCCGAAACTCGGATATATGTTGTTCCGCCGTCCTTTATTTCGACGGTTATGGCAGAAGCTCCGGCATCTATGGCATTTTCAACAAGCTCCTTTATAGCAGAGCTTGGCCTTTCCACAACCTCTCCGGCCGCTATCTTGTTTATTGTGCTGTTGTCCAAAAGTCTAATTTTATTCAAATCGGTCACATTCCTTTGATCTTATTCTGTAAGTCAAAAAGTGTCTGCAATGCTTGTATGGGCGTCAGACTCATAACATCTATCTTGCTTATCTCGTCAGCCAGCTGTGTTTCCTGCATGCTGAACATATCCATCTGTACCGCCGTTTCCTCTGCGGCCTCCTTGGACTCGTTGGCCAGCTTCTTTGTCTTTTTTGCTATATCGGCGGCGTTCAGCTTCTTAAGTATGGAGTTTGCCCTTTTTATTACCTTATTGGGAAGTCCGGCGAGCCTTGCAACCTGTACGCCGTAGCTGTGGTCCGCTCCGCCTCGTTTTATTTTTCTGAGGAATATTATATCCTCTCCCTCTTCCTTTACGGTAATGCAGTAATTCTTTACTCCGGGAAGCTTGCCTTCAAGCTCAGTAAGCTCATGATAGTGTGTCGCAAAAAGCGTTTTTGCTCCCAGCTGTTTTTTATCTGCTATATATTCCAGAACCGCCCACGCTATTGAAAGGCCGTCAAATGTACTTGTTCCTCGGCCTATCTCGTCCAGTATGAGCAGACTTTTAGCCGTGGCGTTATTGAGAATATTGGCAACCTCGGTCATTTCCACCATGAATGTGCTCTGTCCCGAAGCCAAATCGTCCGAAGCGCCCACCCTAGTAAATATTCTGTCGCAGACGCCTATAGTGGCCTCCGATGCCGGAACAAATGAGCCTATCTGCGCCAGCAGTGTTATAATGGCCGTCTGCCTCATATATGTTGATTTTCCGGCCATATTGGGGCCTGTAATTATGAGCAATCGGTTTTCATCGCCGTCCAAATAAACATCATTGGATATGAACGCCTCCTGGGACATCTTCTCAACTGATGGATGACGGCCGTCCTTAATATCAATAACATCTCCGTCATTTACAACGGGCTTGACATAATTCTGTGCCTGAGCTGTGTCCGCAAGGGAGCAGAGTGCATCGGTAACAGCAACAACATAGGCCGTATACTGTATTCTGTTCACCTGCGAAGCTACCTTTTCCCTAACCTCACAGAACGTGTTGTACTCCAAATCTATTAGCTTTTCCTCGGAGCCAAGTATGAGCTGAGCCAGGTTTTCGAGCTCCTCCGTTGTGTATCTTTCGGTGTTTGTCAATGTTTGTTTTCTCACATATTTTTCCGGTGTTTGGTTCATATATGATTTGGAAACCTCTATGTAATAGCCAAAAACCCTGTTGTAGTTAATCCTCAGAGTTTTTATGCCTGTTTCTTCCTTCTCCTTTTTCTCAAGATCCTTTATCCATCCTGAGCCCTTCTCCTTTGCTTCCTGAAGGGTGTCGGCCTCCAGTGAGTATCCTCTCTTTATCATTCCGCCTTCTCTTACGGAAAACGGCGGATCCTCAACTATGGCCTTGTCAATAAGACTGAAGATGTCCTCCAGCGTGTCAATTTCATTATATATTTCTTTAAGATAGTCACTCTTGACTCCTTCCAGTATCTGCTTAAGTCTAGGCAGATTTTCAATCGATGTTTTAAGATTTACAAGCTCCCTTGCATTGGCAGTCTTGTAAACAATTCGGCTCATTATCCTTTCAAAGTCGTGCATTGTGGACAGAACCTCTTTTACTTCCTCCCTGCGGAAGAAATCGTCGGCAAGCTCCTCCACCGCATCAAGCCTTTTGTTTATATCCGCCGAATTAATAAGCGGCTGTTCCACCCATTTTCTGAGAAGCCTTGCTCCCATGGCGGTTTTTGTCCTGTCTATTACCCACAGAAGGGAACCCTTACGGTTTTTCTCACGCATTGTTTCTGTCAGCTCAAGATTTCGTCTTGTGTTGGCATCCAAAAGCATGAAGTCATTGGTTGAATATATTGTTATTTTGCTAATATGCTCCAGATTATTTTTCTGAGTTTCATAAAGATAATCCATCAGGCCGCCGCTGGCGCATACACAGAAAACTCTTTCATTGAGTCCGAGTCCGTCCAGTGTTAACACATTAAAATGCTTCATAAGCATTTTCGTTGCGTTTCTGTAGCTAAAGCGGCTTTCATCTGCAGTGCTGAGCTTAATATTCAGCACTCTGCTTATTTTTTCGGCACAGCCTGTATTCATAAACTGCTCATTTGCAATTATTTCAGCCGGATTGAATCTGGCTGCCTCATCGAAAAGTTTTTCCTCAGCGTTGGCTGAAACAAATTCCGCCGTCTGAAATTCGCCGGTTGTGACATCGCATACGGCAAGGGCATAGCCCTTTGCATCACTGTATATCGACATTATGTAATTATTTTTATTTTCGTCGAGAACCTCCTTATCAATTACAGTTCCCGGCGTAACAATACGGATAACATCCCTTTTTACTATTCCCTTAGCCGCCTTAGGATCCTCCACCTGCTCGCAGATTGCGACCTTATAGCCGTTTTTAACAAGCTTGTCAATGTAGCTGTCGGCAGAATGGAAGGGGACGCCGCACATCGGCGCCCTCTCCTTTTGTCCCCAGTCCTTTCCCGTAAGGGTAAGCCCAAGCTCCCTGGAACCTATCACAGCGTCCTCAAAAAACAGTTCATAAAAGTCGCCTAATCGGAAAAACAGCAGACAATGCCTATATTTATTTTTAATTTCAAAATATTGCTCCATCATTGGTGTTACTTTTGCCATTTTTATCTCCTCTTAAACGTCTCTTATATTTAACCTTTTTCGTTAACTCTTAGTGGCATCCGGCACATGAACCGCATGAACCTGTACAGCTGTCAGCGTTTTCAGGCGCAATGGCGTTTTGCAAAGCTGCTGTTATAATGTTTATAATACTCTGTGTATATTCATTGAATTCGTTCTCAGCCTTATAAAGTGCGCCTGATGTTCCGTAGATTTTTATATCGTTATTAAGCTTATTCATTTCGTCATAATAAGCATCCTTTTCCTCGTCGGTGATTGTTCCCATGGCAAGCTTATTCTGGAAAGCTTCCTGTTTCTCAACATATTCCGTAAGAAGCTGTTTTGCGGCGGGATCTTCATCATAGGCCTTCTTTGCCTCAATAAGCGCCTGTCCATATTCTGATTTAAGTATTTCCTCTGCCAACTGTCTTGCTGTCTGTTCTACCATTATTTTACATCCTTTCTCCTATTAAATAGAAAATTTTATTTTGAGTTATTTTAACAGGTACGACCTGTCCTATCAGTTCCTCTCCGCCCTTAAAATGCACGAGTGAATTTCTTTCTGTTCTGCCGGTAACCATTGTTTTATCTTGGCGGTTTATCTCCTCCACAAGGACATTTTCAACCGTACCGACCAATGTTTCACTTATTTTTTCAACCCCGGAATTTACATGCTCCAGAAGCCTATTGAATCTCTCCTTGGCGGTTTCCTCGTCAATCTGATTATCCATTTTGGCGGCCGGCGTTCCCTCTCTTTTGGAATAGAGGAACGTGAAGGCCGTGGAATATCCAACCCTATCGACAACATCCAGTGTTTCTTTGAAGTCCTCCTCGGTCTCGCCGGGGAAACCCACAATTATATCAGTGCTTATCAAAATATCCGGAATTTCCTTCTTTATTTTGTCCACAAGCTCCAAATATTTTTCCTTGGTGTAGCGCCTATTCATTTTTTCGAGAACCCTCGAACTGCCCGACTGCACCGGCAAATGCAGATAGTTGCAAACCTTATCGCAGTCCCTCATAGCCGCAATAAGCTCGTCCGACAAATCCTTCGGATGGGAGGTCATAAAGCGTATTCTCTCTATGCCGTCTACCTCGTTTACCATTCTCAGCAACTCAGCGAAGGACACAGGATTTTCAAGGGTTTTGCCATAGCTATTGACGTTCTGTCCAAGAAGCATAACTTCTTTAACGCCTTCGGCCGCCAGCGCCTCAACCTCTTTTATGATATCCTCAGGCTTACGGCTTCTCTCTCTGCCTCTTACATATGGCACAATACAGTAGCTGCAGAAGTTGTTGCAACCATACATAATATTTACGCTTGCTTTAAATTTATGTTCTCTCATTGCGGACATGGATTCGACGATTTTTTTGGACTTTGTCCATATGTCATAGACACTTGAGCCGCTTTGTATCCTCGTAGCAAGAAGCTTAGGAAACGTATACAGATTAAACGTTCCGAATATGACATCTACGAAGTTATAGGTTCGTCTGATCTGCTCCATAACAGTGTCCTGCTGCACCATGCATCCGCACATGGCAATTATAACATCCGGGTGCTTATGCTTATATGTTTTCAGCCAGCCAAGTCTTCCATATACCTTCTCCTCAGCGTTAGCCCTTATACAGCAAGTGTTATATATGACAAAGTCTGCACCTTTTTCGGCATTCGTCATCTCATAACCCATATCTTCAAGATACCCGACCAGCTTTTCCGAATCATGGGCATTCATCTGGCATCCCATGGTCAGACAGAAGGCTTTCCTGCGGCGGTTATTCTTCCTATAGTATTCATCATTCCAGCTGCGAACATACTCAATATACTCAGATTGTTCCTTTAAAACATCTTCGCTTTCATCCAGCTGCATCATAACCCTCCTTTTTACCTAAAAATCCAAGATAGAGTATAGCACAAAATGTCTTTTTCAGCAATACACCTATTAATTTT
>JAJQDF010000191.1 GCA_021202325.1 Clostridiales bacterium
TTCTTATTGTCCATTTTAATAGCCCCCTTATCAAAAACTGTAAAACATTCTTACAATTGTAAATCATCAATAATATAGTACCTAAAATTTGTTAAGAAACTAATATCATTTTTCTTTCGATATTCTTAATAATTCCAAGTTGAAAAGTCAGGAATCGAACGTTTACATTCAGGTTCATTGCCTTCCGGCCATTATAACGGAAACGGCAACAAGGGCAATTCCCGCTATCTTTATTACAGAAGCCGACTCATTGAAAACCACAATTCCGATAACAGCCGCCGCCATAGGCTCAACGGAGGCCATAAGGGAAGCCTTGCTGGTCTCTATTTTTGACAGGCCGTTTGTATAGAGCGTAAACGGAAGCACCGTTGTTATAAGTGCAAAAAATATACAGAATCCAAATAAATTCAGTTCAAATACCTTGCTTAAAACTGATCCTGCAAAGGGAAGCATAAACAAAGCTGCCATAACGAATGTAAAAAACGATATCGATATGGTACTGTATTTTCTGAGTGCAAATGTTGTGCAAATAGTATACATGGCATAGCTGAATCCGGAGCAAAGGCCAAATAATATACCGGCTGTGGATATGTTGTCTCTATCCTCCAAAAATCCCGTTACACACAGACAGCCCAAAAGTGTCATAAGCAGTATTATTACTTTCCTTACTGTCAGCTTTTCACCAAAAAGGAACAGTGAAAGCACCATTACAATGGCCGGAGCCGTATAAAGGAGTGTAGCCGCAACGCCTGCCGACGAAAGATTTATAGACTTCATATAAGCCCAGCTGGAAAGCAGTATACCAATTAAACCTGAGCCGATAAAGTATTTGGCATCGGTTATTTTTTTAAGCTTCATTCCATGCCTGTTTGTAATCAAATTATAAATAAGAAGCAAAAGCATGGAAAAATATGCCCTTATCGCCATCATCTCAAATTCCGTTAAGCCGTTTGCCTTGAATCGGCTTGTAAACAGGCTCATTGTTGACCACAGCAGTCCTGCGGCTATTACACATAGATAATTTACATAATTCTTTTTTGATTTTTCCTGCGCACCCATGTCATTCTACATCCACTATAATCGGTTTGCCCTTTGCTACAGAATAAATATAACATTCCTTTACTCTCATTCCCGTCACCTTTTGCAGTGCGTTTTTGTAAAGCTCCATCTGTATATCGTACCTTTCGTGGAATTCTTCCTCGCTTTCTTCGTTGTATCTGTCAGTCTTGTAGTCAAGGAGAACAATTTCGCCGTTCTCCACAAAATAGCAGTCTATACGGCCATGGAGAACTACACCCTCGTCCATGTCCATATACTCGTCCTTCTTATATATCTCGCCGGGAGTCACGGTTACTGTAAAGGCTTCTTCCTTATAGACCTTATCGGCATTGAGTATCCTCTGATATATCTCAGAATCCGCAAACATCTTTATTCGTTTAAGGCTTACGGCCTTTGCCTCCTCATCGGACAAAACCGCCGATTTATTAAGAATTTCGACTAATTTTTTTATATCATTATAATCATATTTCTTTGAAAAGTCCATATGCTCAATGACTTTATGCACGGCCGTTCCGGCCTCTGCCGCTGAAAGTCCCTTCTTATCTGCATAGAAGTCCGGCTTCCTTATTGTATGCGAAAACTTGGTTCCCCTCAGCTTCTTTACATCGGATACGGAAACCGAACCGGGAATACCGGTTTCAATCTCATAGGGATACTGCCAGCCGAGCCTTGCCGCAATCTGCTCCCTAATGAACGCCCTTTCCTCCTCGGACTCAATATCCGCCGATTCATCCTCGTTTAGTTTTTCCGCTTCCAACACCGATCTTATGAAGTTTATGTCAAATTCGGATTTATGGTCATACAGCCCGTTATTCATATCCTTTGGCAACTCAAAGCATAGGTTACATATTGCCTCTCCGCATCTGTGCCTTGCCAGCGCCATCATTATCCAGTCCATATAGTTGCTGCATGAAGTGCTTTCAAAGGCCGGAAGTGTTACCTCTGTCCTATTTGAGAACATATTCCATTTAGCAATTTTGGCCTTGCTCAAATTTGCATGCCCGGTAATTATGAGCTTTTCCTTAGCCCTTGTCATCGCCACATAAAGTATTCTCGCTTCCTCGGCAGCCATATCCATCCTCGAAGCCTCGGTAATAACCGCCCTGGGAACAGTATTGTATTTCACTCTTGTTTCCTCATCTATGTACTCACTGCCTATGCCCAGGTTCTTATGTATTATGACATTGTCCTTGAAATCGGTTTTGTTGAATCCCGAGCCACAGCCCGACAAAAATACAACGGGAAATTCCAATCCCTTACTCTTATGTATAGTCATTACCCGAACACCATTTGATTCGGTGCCGCTGACACTCTCTATTTTCAGGTCGTTTTTATTTATTTTTTCAATATATCTTATAAAGTCAAAAAGTCCCTTATAGCTTATGCTATCGTAGTCAGAGGCCTTTTTTACAAGCCTCATAAGGTTGGTCTGCCTTTTCTTTACCTCCGGTATAACCCCTACCAGGTCATAGTAGCCTGTGTCCGTATAGATAGTCCATATCAAATCATTTATGCTTTCATCAATGGACATATTTCTCCATTTAGTCAGACTTGAAACAAAGTCCGAAAGAATAGTTTTTATTCTTTCGTTTGTTCCCCTCTCCTGATAATTCAAAACGCAGTCCCAATATTCCTCATCGCCGCTTTCCAGCTTTATTGTAAGCAGGTCGTCGGAGCTTAAAGCGTACACCGGCGAGTGCAGAACAGCCGACAGCGGAACATCTTGCCTTGGATTGTCTATTATCCTTAAGAAGCTGAGTATTGTCATTACCTCGGAAGTATCAAGGAAGCTTCCGCCGGCTTCTGCCGAAGCCGGTATGCCTCTTTCACCCAAAGCCTCCACAAAATCCTGTCCGAATTTTTTCTTTCTTATGAGTATTACAATATCGCTGTACTGCAGTTCTCTATAGTCCCCAATTGACGCATCATATACTTCGAGCCTGTCCTTTCCGTACATAAGCGAATTGATTCTGTCGGCAACAAAGCTCATTTCCTTCTGGATTCCGCTCATATCCTCATCATCCTCTGAGCCGTCATCATCGTCCTTGGCCGTCTTGGACTCTATTACATCAACCTCGACAGCACCGCCGCAGGAAGCTTCGCCAACGTACATTGGAAAATCAGCGCCCACATGGAGCATAGCTCTTTCGTCATAGTCTATTCCGCCGAAATCCTTTTGCATAAGCTGCATAAATATAAAGTTTATTCCATCCAATACTTCTTCCCTGCTTCGGAAATTTTTAAACAGATCTATTCTTTCGTTTTTTGCTCCCTTTTCCAGAGAATATGTATTATATTTTTCGGTGAATATATCTGGATTGGCCAATCGGAAGCTATATATACTCTGCTTTACATCGCCCACCATAAATCGGTTTTCGCCGTTTGACACCAGGTTCAGTATAAGCTCCTGAACGGCATTGCTGTCCTGATACTCATCCGTCATGACATAGGCGTATTTTTCGGTCAGCTCCCTGGCCGCTTCGCTCTTTACGGGATTATCATAGGTACAGCCCTCTCCCATGAGTATGGTCAGGCAATAATGTTCCAAATCGCCGTAATCCGCAATTCTTCTCCGTCTTTTTTCCTCGTCAAATGCCGCCGAAAACTCATTTACCAAATCCAACAGCAGACATATTCCATATCCGGCCTTTTTTATATCCTCTTCCATTTCGTCATACGAACGCAGAGGAAATCTATCATTTATGGAAGCGTATATTTTCTTTGCTCTATCCCTGAGAGCCTTTACCCTTTCCTTAGAATCAGACTGGCACTTTTTCCTTGAAAGAGCTTCAAAATTCATACTCATAAGTGAATGATAAAATGTTTCAAAGTCTTCATCCGAATCAGCCAGTATTCCCTCAAGCTGTTCTTTATCACTCTCAAGCATTGGTATATATGTTTCAGGGCCAGTTGCATAGGCAATTTCAAGCGCCATGTTTGTTACATCGAGGGCTCCCTGAACATAGGTACATATCTGCTTTTTGAGTATATCAAACCAATGGCTGTTTTCGCCGCTGTAGTCCTCTTTTCTCTCACTTATCCATTCGTCGGGATTGGGCGTACTTCTTATAAAGTCATATATTTTTAATACAAGCTCCTTAAGCTTTTTATCGCTTGTGCCGTCGCTGTAGTTCTCCACCATATAGAGGAAGCCCTCCGGCTCATCGGAAGCATATTTTTCTTCAAACAGCTCTTCCAGCACTTCATCCTTAAGCAGAAGCGTTTCTGTCTCGTCAGCCACCCTGAATGCCGGATCTATGCCAAGCTTATTATAGTTTTCTCTGGCAACCCTCATACAGAAAGCATGTATTGTCATAATATCGGCATGGTTTATAAGAACCGCCTGACGTCTTAAATTCGTAGATTCGGGGTTTTCCCTTATGGCATTGACTATAGCTCTTCCTATACGCTCCTTCATCTCGGAGGCCGCCGCCTTAGTAAATGTAACGACCAAAAGCCTGTCGATATCAACAGGCTTTTCTTTATCGGTTATGAGCCGGATTATTCTTTCAACAAGCACAGCAGTTTTTCCTGAACCTGCCGCAGCTGATACAAGTATATTTCCGTCTTTTTCGGTTATTGCGCTAAGCTGTTCGTCTGTCCAGCCCATATTATCGCCTCAATTCCTAACATGCCCCCTGAAGTCTTTGCTCAAGCGACAAATATTTTGTAAAAGACTCAAACATCGTCTCATAGGAATTATAGCAGAAATTTTCAATAAAAGCTACGGTATGTCTGCCGTACTTATCCCTGTCAAACAAATATTTCATCACCGCCGATGCAAAAAGCTCCGAGAAGCTTCCGGAATACATTATTGCGCAGGCATAGAGCAGGTCGAACATTTTCTGCTCGGGCTCAGACAGGTCAAAGGCCTCAAAAAGCGCCGCCCTCATATCCGACAGCTTAAGCGAGCATTTCCGGCACCTCATCATTTTTATGGAATGATGTATGGCCATGAGCTTTATAAACCTTCTGCCCTTCTCCCTTGTCATTGTATACACGTTTTCGCTGAATATATTTCCGTTTACCCTAAGCTCGGCAAAATATTCGTAGGCATCCGCCACGGTAGAATTGATACATTCCTCAAAGAAAGAAACATAAAAGCTGTTTTTAAGCTTATATATTCTCTCAATATAGACTTCGCTTTCGTCCTCAACAACTCTTTTTACTATATCGTATTTTCCCCTAGGGGTTAAAAATTCAAACATAGACATTACCTCCATGTCTGAATTTTATAATATATATCTACTGTCTTTCAAAGCCTATCATAAGCATTTTACGACAGTACCTTTTTCAAATCGTCAACCGTAATTTCCAGTGTATAACCGCCCATTTCATCGGCAAAGCTGGACAATATCACATTGGTTTCGTCCACAAAATAGAGCATATGCGTCATTTCCTCAATCTGCGCCCTTCTATAAGCATTCTCGAAGCCTAAGACTTCTTTGGCATATGCCGCTTCAAAAATTTTATTATATATATCGAAAAAATTTTCGGCCGTTTTCAGTCCTTCGTCATCGCCGGTAATAAACACTTTAACCTTGCTGTCATTTCCCACGGGCAATTCCTCCTTTCAGACAATCATAACAAC
>JAJQDF010000034.1 GCA_021202325.1 Clostridiales bacterium
ACATTATATGGGGAGAGGATATATATGAAAAAGGCTTATTTATTTTTGGCGTATGGATTTGAAGAGGTAGAAGCACTGACTTCTGTGGATCTTTTAAGACGAGCAGGCATTTCGGTAATAACAGTATCGATTTCCGGCAAGAACCTTGTTACGGGTGCGCACTCCATTCCTGTGGTTGCCGATATCAAATTCGATGAAAGTGACTTTGATGATGTCGATGCTCTCATCATTCCCGGCGGACAGCCCGGCGTGGACAACCTTACTTCATGCTCAAGGACTGTTGAGATAATCAAAAAGAATTATGAAGAAGGAAAGCTTATTGGAGCCATATGTGCCGCTCCGATGCTTCTTGGCAAAATCGGCATTCTTGAGGGCAGGACGGCTACCTGCTATCCGGGATGCGAAGGCGCCCTTAAAGGAGCAAATATTTCCGAGGACAATGTATGCGTTGACGGAAACGTAATAACATCCAGAGGAGTCGGCACAGCCATTGATTTTGCCCTTGAACTTATAAAATATCTTGTGGGCGAAGATAAGGCCGAAGAGGTAAAGGATTCCATAGTTTATAAAAACTAAACGTATATGTTGCTGAACAGAGTTTCAAGCAAGCCCTTGTGCAGACGGCTTACACCCATAGAGGCATATGCGCTCAGCACCACATCTATATCAATATTGTATATGTATGACACCTGCTCCGGAGAATACGAGTCCGTAATGCCGCATTCAAGCTGACGCTTAAAGGCACGGCAAAGCTCTCCGGAGCCGTTTTTCATTATGACGGCAAAGGCAGATGGAGTAATTGCGCCTATTTTGTTTTCGGAAGCTATTTTCTCCAGCTCTTCGGCGGAGATACTGAGAAGCTCGATCACCTCTTTTTTGTCGTATGGAATGGGAGATGTTTTCAAAAACAAATCTATTGCACGAAGCCTGGATATAATATTATTGCGGTAATGAGTCAGATAGGGCTCACCGTTCACTGCTGTATTCATATTGCAATGCCTCCTTAATAAATTTGATAAAAGAAAGTATAATAGTTATGCTCTTACAGAGATAGATAACACTTTCATAATACGATTATAATTAATTTTTATTCAGAGTTCTATATGTAATATATGGCTTATGCAAAGCATATATGGACGCCGATTGGCAGGTGTTTAATTTTGAATGCTATAGAAAAATATTTCAGGTACCGCCAGAGCCTCATTGACCAGTATACCAAGGGAGATATGACCAAGAGGGAATATCTTCAAGCCAACTATGAGGCTGTGGTGTATAACGATATAAAGCCCTTCAAGAATATAGATACGGTTCTTAAGGGCTTGTTCAATTATCAGTATTATAACGCCTTGGTAAAGGAGAAAAAGCAGGCCAGCACAATAAGGGATTTGGACTATGACGAGAAAAGAGCCTATCTTGACAGCTGCGACTATTATTACAGCCGAAAGGACAAGGCAACGCTTAAGGTATTGGAGCTCATGGATTTTAAAGGTGTCGAAGCCTATTTTATAAAGGTTCGCTCCAAGGAGCTTAAGGGAAAGCTCTTTGAGATTGTGCTTGACGAATACAATATGATACTTCATTCGACAAATGAGCTAATACTAAAAAGACTTCGCGAGGAAGGTGCCTTTTGTGAAGAAAGTAAAAAATCTTTGATTGACGGGTATATTAATCAGAGGTATTGAAAATGAGAAGCAATATGTGTTAAAATATATCATTAGTAATTTAAAATGTTTGGGGAGAATATCAAATGAAACTGGGATATCTTGGGCCGAAGGGCACATTTACGGAGCAGGCCGCTTATACCTATGCCGAAAGCTGTGGGGAAGAAACTGAATATATTATGTTTTCAAATATAACGGATGTTATTGCTTCCGTAAATGACGGGCTGATTGATGAAGGTGTCGTTCCCCTTGAAAATTCCATTGAGGGCACGGTGACCAGCACCATGGACACACTCATATTTGACACAAGCCTTTACATCAAAAACGAGCTTATACTTAAAATAAGCCAGAACCTTATGGCTCGAAAGGGAACAAAAATAGAAGATATAATTAAAGTAATATCCCACCCTCAGGGACTTGCCCAGTGCAGGAAATATATCAAGGGCATAGGAGTCGGCGAAACCGTTGCCGTTTCATCCACGGCCGAGGCCGCCCATATTGTTTCCGAAAGCGCAGAGCCGGTGGCAGCTATTGCGCCGAAACGCTCTGCCGAGGTTTACGGACTGGATTTACTTGGCGAGGATATACAGGATGACCATACAAACGCAACACGCTTCGTTATTATTACAAGAAAAGAGACAGAGCTTAAGGCAGGAATGAAAACAAGCTTAGCCTTCACCCTTGATGATGACAATTCTCCGGGACGGCTTTATAAAGTTCTTGACATTCTGAACATATATGAGATAAATATGATAAAGATAGAGTCAAGGCCGGCTAAGCACAAACTTGGTACATATGTTTTTTATATTGATCTTGTTGCTGAAAATGAGGAGGACTTGAAGGATGCTGTTAAAATGCTTAAAAGAAAGGTTGCATTCTTTAAATTCCTCGGCTCATACACTTCGATTGGCTGATATTCAGCAGAAATAGGTGGTTTAATATGGAAGAAGATAGGGATAACGCATTAAAATATTTGATAGTTTTGGCCGCCGCCGGAATTGTCGGCGCAGTTGTGGATGAGATTTTCGGCATTATTATTGTAGCGGCTGCATCGATAGTTGTTATGGCTGCTTATACTAAGAGCAGAGCATATAAAAATGTTGAGGCTGTCGATGAAGAGCCGACGGACGAGGATGAAGAGCCGGAGGTTGTGGTAAGAAACGATATACCGGTTCCCTATGCGGTTATAGATGAGGGCTTTAATATCATCGGTTGCAACGAGGAATTTTTGCAGCTCATAGGCAGCAAAACATTCACCAGCTACAACATAAAGGAAAAGCTTCCCCTTTATAACGAGCACTTGAATAACCAGATAGTCAAAATAGGCGAGAGGGACTACAGAATATATTCATCACATGCGGAGCTGAACGACGGTACAATTGCCAATTCACTCTGCTTTATGGATGTTACAGAAATACAAACGCTTAAAAATAGCATTGAAAACGACAGAACCGTTGTGGGACTCATATATATAGACAACTACGACGAGGTAATAGAGAGCATTGACGATTTGGCCATACCCATGTTTACGGCCATTGTGGACAGAAAGCTTACGGCGCTTATACACGATGCCAGAGGTATACTCAAAAAGACAGAGAAGGACAGATATTTCTTCTGTATTACTTATGAAGCACTGCTCGATATTCAGAAAAATAAATTTGACATACTTAACGAGATTCGTTCAATTACAATAGGCGAGCATATTCCGGTAACATTAAGTATAGGCATAGGTATAGGAGAGGTTTCTCTTGAGGCCGCAATGAAGAGCGCAAAGGCTGCCATTGACCTTGCCCTTGGCAGAGGCGGAGACCAGGCGCTTATTAAAAACGGCGACAAATATATTTTCTACGGCGGAAAAAGCGGCGAGGTTTCCCATAACGCCAGAATTAGAGCCAGAGTTAAGGCCGACGCCCTTTCGGAGCTTATTGCCGAATCTGAGAGAGTATATGTCATGGGACATAAGATTGCCGATGCGGACTGCTTCGGTTCGTCAATGGGAATATACAGAATAGCCAAGTCATTGGGAAAGAGTTGCTCCATAATACTGGACGGCATTCCTTCCACAATAAAGAAAATGACCGATAAATTTGCGGACAACCCGGATTATGACGACCTTATTGTAAATTCGCAGGATGCATGGCAGAGTATAACCGAAAATACATTGCTTATCATTGTGGATACCCATATAAACAGCAGAGTAGAGTCTGTAGATGTGCTGAACAGGGCATCCAAGGTCGTTGTTTTCGACCATCACAGGAAGAGTACGGACTTTATCGATAAGGCCGTAATGGTATATCATGAGCCCTATGCTTCATCGGCATGTGAGCTTGTAACAGAGATGATACAGTATATAGGCGAAAAGGTTAGGCTGAAATCAGCTGAGGCCGATGCACTTTTGGCTGGAATTACGGTGGATACACAGAATTTCAGCATGAAAACCGGTACTATAACATTTGAGGCGGCAGCATTCTTAAAACGCTGCGGTGCCGATGGAATACGAGTAAGAAAGCTTTTGCAGGAGGATTTAAGCGTGTTCAAGGCAAAGGCCCAGGCTGTGGCCGGTACGGAGCTCATATCGGACGGCATGTATATGGCGGTATGTCCTTCGGACTACGGCAATTCAGCGGTTACGGCGGCGCAGGCGGCCGATGAGCTGCTGGATGTCGAGGGAATAAAGGCTTCCTTTGTTCTCTGCGACAGCGACGGAACAATATTTGTAAGTGCAAGAAGCCTTGGAGAAATAAATGTACAGGTTATATTGGAAAAGATAGGCGGCGGCGGTCACCAGACCATAAGCGGTGCACAGTTTAAGGATAAGACGGTGGACGAAGTCAAGGAGATTGTCAAGGAAGCCGTAAGACAGTATATAGAGGAGGCAAATTAATGAAACTTATATTACTTGAGGATGTGAAGGGCGTCGGTAAAAAGGGCGATGTTATAAATAAAAGCGACGGATATGCGCTGAATTTCCTTATTCCCAAAAAGCTGGCTGTTGAGGCCACAAAGAGCAATATTAATGATTTGGAGCTCAAGAAGAAATCTGAGGAAAGAAAACGCAAGGAAGAGCTGGAAGAAGCCAAAAGACTCGGCGACGAGCTTAAGGACAAGATTGTAAAGGTAAGCGTTAAGGCCGGCGAAAACGGAAAGGTTTTCGGTTCCGTAACAAATAAGGAAATTGCGGCGGCGCTTCTCGAACAGACGGGAATTGAGATTGACAAAAAGAAAATCGTTATTGACGAGCCGATAAAGATGGTCGGTAGAAGAATTGTTAAGGTTAAACTCCATGCTAAAGTCACTGTAGAGATGACAGTGGAGATAGCAGGCGAGTAAAAGGGGATTTTTGAAATGGAGCAGAACAACCAAATACAACGAAAAATGCCTCATGATGCTGATGCGGAACAGGCGGTTTTAAGCTCCATTCTCATGGATAAGGATGCCGCAGCGGAAGCCTTTGAAATGCTTAAGGCAGAGGATTTCTATTCGCCGGAGAATAAGGCGGTATATGAGGCGGCCTATCAGCTCTATACAAAGGGCGATCCCATAGACGTTGTCACGGTCAAAAATCAGCTGGAGGAAAACGGCGTTTTTACCGAGATTGGCGGAGTCGAAACTCTGGCAAACATTGCCGGAGCCGTCGGAAGCTCGGTAAATGTAAAGAGCTATGCCAAAATAGTTGAGGAAAAATCGGTTTTGAGAAGGCTCATAAAGCTTTCCGGCGAGATTTCCGAGACAAGCTATAAGGCCAATGACGACATAAATAACATTCTGGATAAGGCCGAAAAGGGTATCTTTGACGTAATGCAGAACCGCAATACGGACAGCTTTTCATCCATTATGGATGTGGCCTTTGATACATATTCAAATATAGAAAAAATATATAATTCATCTGAAAAAATAACCGGAATAGGCACCGGATTTACGGATTTTGATGCCAAGACGGCGGGACTCCAAAAGTCGGATTTGATACTTATTGCTGCAAGA
>JAJQDF010000296.1 GCA_021202325.1 Clostridiales bacterium
TATGAAAGAAGCAAAGGAATATTTTGATAATATAGCACCTAAGTGGGATTCATTCAGCCTGAACAATCCCGAAGGCGTGAGAACCGTAATAAATCTCTGCGGGCTGAAGGAAGGCTGTAAGGTTGCCGACATAGGCTGCGGAACAGGCGTACTTTTTAATGACATACTTTCAAAATCGCCGTCGGAGCTGTGGGGAATCGACCTCTCGGATAAAATGCTGGAAGAAGCAGCAAGGAAATATACCGACAGCCGAATAAAGTTATGGGCAGGCAGCTTTGAGGACTTTAGCGAAGGGAATTTTGATGCGGCCTTTGTATACAGAGCCTATCCCCATTTCC
Organism: Clostridiales bacterium; assembly: GCA_021202325.1. Taxonomy (GTDB): domain Bacteria; phylum Bacillota; class Clostridia; order Lachnospirales; family Anaerotignaceae; genus Metalachnospira. The sequence goes on from JAJQDF010000296.1 coordinate 339, forward strand.
CGGATAAGGCCGCCTTTGCCAAAAAGCTGGCCTCAATCCTTAAGCCCGGCGGCCGCTTTATAATTGCCCACAACGAAAGCCGCCATGTCGTGAACCACAGACATTCAAAGGGTGCGGCGGATATATCGGATATTCTGGCCCCGGCAGCGGAGGAAAGCCGCAATTTTACAGAACTGTTTAACATCGATATCGTGGCTGACACCGATTATTTATATATTATTTCCGGGACAAAAATATGATATTTGAGCCGGAGGCATGCTTAGCATCTCTGGCTCTAATCTTTCACCAGCTTTTTATCGCTCTGATGGTTGCTTTTTCAACATCCCTTCTTGTTTTCTCACATTCCTTGGGATATTTTCTGCCGGATTTAAATGCAATTCCCACAAACAGCCTCACCGCCAAATCTCCGCCAAAGGGCATTGCCTCTTTGAGCATTCCCTGCGGAAATACAAAATGCGTTCCTCTCTTATAAATGTGAACTTCAAATTCTGTATTGCTTTCCTTTTCGGCAAGCCGTTTTTTCATGCGCCGTATATATTTGCAGGTATCCCAAAGGGTATCATCCTCTGCTCCGAATACAACTATTTTTGCCTTTATATTTTCAATGAGCATAAGCCCGTTTTCAAAGCCTGGCTGTTTTTCCATATGCCTGAACAACGGCAGTGAATATATTTCCCTATGCGCCCTCAATGCGGCTCCATATGTGGCATTGTAGTAATCCTCATCGCTCATGTTAAAGGGCGAATAGGGTACCGGCTTTCCTCTCCATGCTGCGCAGGACTGATTTTTTGCCGGCCATTCCGGAATATGTCCATCCTTTTTGCCTATGTAAAAGCCCTGCATGAGGAAATCGCTCGGAGTATAGGCCAAAACAAGGGAAATATCCGGTATGTATGCCGCCGTCAAAAGGCTCAGCATTCCTGTAGTCGAACCGCCGGTAACTCCTATCTTTTTATTTCCGTGCGCAAGCAGCCATTTTGCCGCCTGCTCGTAGGTTTCAAGGGGAAAATTGTGCCAACCGCTGTATTTCAAATCCCGTCCGATAGGCGCAACGGCAAGCACATTGCACCCTGCCTTATTCAAATATTTTGCCGCAGCTTTTACAAGATTATCCCTATCGCTGTCCCCCAGTGACACTATTATTGCTTTATTTGTTTTCGTTTTGGCCGGGTAGTACATCCATGTGAATTTTCCGGCATAAATTCTGTGGCCGTACATATTGTTTCCTCCTTTTATTAGGTATATCTAACATTATTATATACCCATACCCTACTGATGTCACTATTTTTAGTCATTAATTTCGTTGACACAATTCTTTCTCTGCTGTAAAATTAATTAGTACGCAGGGGTGCTATGAATATAAACTTGTAAACAGGACTATATTCATTGGCTGAGACTACTACCCTTGATGTGCTTAAAGCACATCGCACCTATTCGGATAATGCCGATGCAGGGAGCAAAAAATTCTTAAGGAAAACACCTGCGGCGTTTTCCTTTTTTCTTTATCGGAGGCAGTCATGTTCGGCGAATATCTTGAAAATGTAAGGCGGAATTCACCGCTTATACACAACATAACAAACTATGTAACGGCAAACGATGCCGCAAACATACTTCTGGCCTGCGGAGGCTCGCCAATCATGGCTGATGCCGAGGAAGAAGCCGAGGATATAACATCGGTCTGCGACGGACTATGCATAAACCTAGGCACGCTGAACCAGTCCAAGGTAGGCGCTATGCTTAAGGCCGGAAAAAAGGCCAATGAACTGGGACATCCGATTGTTCTTGATCCCGTAGGTGCTGGCTCATCTGCCTTCCGCACCGAAAGCGCAAGGAAGCTTATGAACGAAGTCCGTTTCGATGCCATTAGGGGCAATATAACCGAGATAAAAACTCTAGCGCTGGGAAAAGCAGGAGCCCATGGAGTCGATGCCGACAGCGCAGATATTGTAAATAAGGACAATATCTCATCGGCAATTGCCTTTGCCAAGGCATTTTCTGCATCCTGTGGCGCTGTGATTGTCATTTCCGGGGCAGAGGATATTGTTTGCTCTGCCTGCAAGGCCTACGTTATTAAAAACGGCCACCCCATTATGTCCCGTATAACCGGAAGCGGCTGTATGCTCTCCGCACTGACAGCGGCATATATCACCGCCAACAAAGGTCACGGTCTTGAAGCCGCTGCGGCAGCTGCTGCGGCAATGGGAGTATGCGGCGAACTGGCCTATGAAAGGCTCCTTGTAACAGGCGGAGGAAATGCAACATTCAGAAATTATTTAATCGATGCCGTTTTCAATATGGACGGCGATTTACTTGAAAGAAGGGCTAAATATGAAATTCAATAAGGAAAATTTACTGCTGTATGCGGTTACTGACAGAAGCTGGCTCAACGGAAAAACCGTTGCCGAGCAGGTCACCGAGGCTCTTGAAGGCGGCGCAACATTCATTCAGCTCCGTGAAAAGGAACTGGGCTATGATGAATTTCTCGCCGAAGCAATAGAAATAAAAGCCATATGCAAGAAATACAATGTTCCCTTTGTTATAAATGACAATATTGACATTGCCATAGCCTGCGACGCAGACGGCGTTCATGTCGGACAGAGCGATATGGAAGCCGGTGAAATCCGCAAAAAGCTTGGCCCGGATAAAATTATCGGAGTTTCCACCCACACCGTAGAGGAAGCAAAAAGAGCTCAGGAAAGAGGTGCCGACTATCTCGGCGTAGGTGCGCCCTTCTCCACCAGCACAAAGGCCGATGCTGACACGCTTTCATTCGGACTTATGAGCGACATATGTGCAGCAGTGGATATACCGGTCGTTGCAATCGGCGGAATAAATGCAGGCAATATGACCAAGCTTAAGGGAATAGGCTTTGACGGCGTGGCACTGGTTTCTGCTATTTTTGCCGCCGACGATATTAAAGCGGCCTGCGAAAAGCTCCTTGCCATATCAAAAGAAACATTCTCTGTCAAGCCGGAAATTAAAAAGGTTCTTACCATTGCCGGCTCGGACTGCAGCGGCGGCGCCGGAATACAGGCCGACATAAAGACCATTACCGCCCACAAGCTCTATGCCATGAGCGCAATCACAGCCCTTACCGCCCAGAATACAACGGGAGTATACGGCATAATGGAGGCCACACCGGAATTTGTGGCAAATCAGCTTGACTGCATTTTCAGCGACATCAGACCTGATGCGGTTAAGATAGGCATGGTTTCAAACAGCAAAATAATAGAGGTTATCGTTGATAAGCTCAAGGAATACAAAGCCGAAAATATAGTTGTCGATCCCGTAATGGTTGCCACGAGCGGAAGCAAGCTCATTAGCGACGAAGCCAGCGAAGCCCTCATAGCAAAGCTTCTGCCCCTTGGAACGGTTATAACGCCCAACATTCCCGAGGCCGAGGTTCTCTGCGGCTTTGAAATAAAGAATACTGACGACATGATTAAAGCCGCCGAAAAGATTTCTACAATGGTAGACGGTGCAATATTGATAAAGGGCGGCCATCTTGTTTCAACGGCCACCGACCTTCTCTATAAGGACGGCGAGGTTTCCTGGTTCTCAGCCGAAAGGATTGACAACCCCAATACCCACGGCACAGGCTGCACGCTTTCATCGGCCATCGCCAGTAATCTGGCCAAGGGCTACAGCTTAAAGGAAAGTATTGCCAATGCTAAGGCATACCTTACCGGAGCGCTGAAAACACAGCTTAATTTGGGCAAAGTCAGCGGTCCTCTCGAGCATACTTACTGGATTAAATAATGACCAAAAACACAAATGTCCTCTTAAAGAGGACATTTTTTTCTTGACATTGTAAAACTATATGATAAAATGACTTTATCACACAATGAAAAGCTATAATATGAGGAGAATAATGATGAAGGAAAAAGTCAGAGTAGCCATACTTGGATTAGGAACTGTTGGAAGCGGCGTTTATAAAATAATTCAGAAACAGAAGGAGGAATTCCCCTTCAAGGTAGGCGCCGATGTTGAGGTTGCAAAAATTCTTGTCAGAAATACCAAAAAAGCTCGTGAAGGCGTTGATATGAGCCTTATCACAGATAAATGGGAAGATATTATTAATGACGAGAGCATTGATATTGTTGTCGAGGTTATGGGCGGCATTGAGCCTGCAAAGACCTATATTACGGAAGCACTGGAGCATGACAAGCATGTTGTTACGGCCAATAAGGATCTTATCGCTGAACACGGCCATGAGCTTCTTGAGCTTGCCAAAGAACACAAATGCGACCTGCTTTTTGAAGCAGCTGTTGCAGGCGGTATTCCCATTATCAGACCGCTTAAGCAGTGCCTTGCGGCCAACAAAATTACAGAAATCATGGGTATCGTAAACGGTACAACAAACTTCATTCTCACAAAGATGACCGATGAGGGCATGGAGTTTGCCGATGCGCTTCAGCTTACCACAGATTTAGGCTATGCAGAAGCCGATCCTACAGCAGATATAGAAGGACTTGATGCCGGAAGAAAGATTGCAATTCTTGCCTCCGTTGCATTCAATTTCAGGGTTACATTCTCGGATGTATATACTGAGGGTATTTCAAATATCTCAGCAAAGGATATAAAATACGCCAAGGAGCTGGGCTGTGTAATAAAGCTCATTGCCACAGCTAAGAACAGCGACACAGGCATTGAGGTTCGTGTAACACCTATGTTTATCCCCAAGGCTCATCCCCTTGCTTCGGTTAACGATTCCTTCAATGCGGTATTCGTACACGGCGATTCCCTCGGAGACGCCATGTTCTACGGCAGAGGCGCCGGAGAACTTCCCACAGCAAGCGCAATAATGGGCGATGTAATAGATGTATGCAGAAACATGGCCTTCAACTGCAACGCCAGAATCGGCTGCACATGCTATAAGGATCTGCCTATCAAGTCAATCAACGACATTCAGAGCAAATATTTTGTACGCACGCTTCTTGAGGACCGTCCCGGAACCCTTGCTTCCGTTGCCAGCACATTCTCCAGCAACAACGCCAGCATAGACCAGATGGTTCAGAAGACAAAGTATCCCGGAACTGCCGAGGTTGTTTTCATTATCGACAACGTGGAGGAAAGCCTTTTCAAGAGAGCTATCAGTGAGCTTCGTGCAATGCACTATGTAAAGGAAATTTCATCAATAATAAGAGTGCATAACGACTTGAACTACTAAAAACAACTGCGCCCCTGAGTCAATAAACTTCGGGGCATTTTTATATCATATAAACATTTCTTTTATTCTTTTTATTACGGCCTCCGCAGCCTCTTCGG
>JAJQDF010000184.1 GCA_021202325.1 Clostridiales bacterium
CAATTATCTATTTCAACAATTTTCCTTGGTAACTTTCATGCAATTTCATTTTTTTATGTATTTCATTTAATACACCACGCTTATCCATGCTCCATGTGGGCTGAACAAGCTCGTTTCTGTTTCCGTCGCCCGTCAGTCTGTGGATAACTATTTCCGGCGGAAGATTCTCCAGCATGTCTATTACCGTATCCGTATATTCGTCACGAGTCATAACGTGGAAGGGTTCTTTCATGTACATTTCGTGGAGCTTAGTTCCCCGGATTATGTGGAGAAGCTGAAGCTTTATGCCGTCGGTTCCTGCCGCTGCGGCAAATTTTACGGAATTTAGCATATCGTCTCTTGTTTCACCGGGAAGGCCAAGAATTATGTGGGTTACGGTTTCAATGTTTCTTTCCTTCAGCTTTTTCATTGCCGAAACGTACACTTCGTTTTTATAGCCGCGGTTTATAAGCTCGGCAGTTTTTTCGTTGGAAGTCTGAAGGCCAAATTCTACCCAAAGGTAGGTTTTCTTGTTTATTTTGTCCAAAAGCTCTATTACATCGTCTCCCATGCAGTCGGGACGTGTGGCTATAGCGATTCCGCTTATATAATCGCAGGACAGCGCTTCGTTGTATTTTTCTTCCAATACTTCGACAGGGGCATATGTATTTGTAAACGCCTGAAAATAGGCAATATATTTGGCATTTGGCCATTTTGCCGAAAGTTTTTCCTTTGAAATCTCCAGCTGTTCGGCAATGGGAAGCTCAGGCGAGGGCGCAAAGTCTCCGGAGCCGCTTCCGCTGCAGAATATACAGCCGCCGTTGCTGACTTTGCCGTCTCTGTTAGGGCAGGTGAAGCCGGCGCTGACAGAAAGCTTAACAGTCTTTTCGCCCAGTTTTTCCTTAAGATGATCGCTCAATGAATTGTATGGTTTCATAATCATACCTCCATATTACATGATACATCCTTTGGACGGGTTTGTAAATTTTTATTTTATGTGGTATCATTAACTGGAAAGGCGGTGACACAGATGGACGACTCAATGGTTCTTGAGGGGAATGTAGAGGATATTATATTTTATAACGATGACAACGGATATTCTGTATTCGATTTCAAATCCGAGGACGGCGACGAGATAATCTGTGTCGGAACGGTGCCGCAGATAAGAAAGGGTGATACTCTTAAGCTTACCGGCTCAATGGTTATACATCCGACATACGGACTTCAGTTTAAGGCGGAGTTTTACGAAAGAACTGTGCCGACAACTGCGGCGGCCATTGAAAAATATCTTGCATCGGGAGCCATAAAGGGCATAGGCCCAAAGACAGCAAAGAAAATAGTTGATAAATTCGGCTCGGCCACATTCTATGTCATTGAAGAAAAGTTTGACAGGCTTGTTGAAATAAAGGGAATTACCTATGACAAGGCGCTTGCGGTGCATAATTCCTTCTGCGCCCAAAGGGACGTAAGAAAGGTTGTGCTGTATTTGCAGGAGTTTGGCGTTTCGCCGGCCTTTGCTATGAAAATATATAAAAAATACGGCTACAGAACCATAGATATTATAAAGGAAAATCCCTATAAGATGGCGGAGGATATAGTCGGCATTGGCTTCAAAACCGCTGACAGAATCGCCTACTCGATGGGAATACCCCAGGGCTCGCCTAACAGAATAAAGGCCGGAATAAGATATTTGCTCAATACTTCCTTTACAGACGGAAATGTATTTTTGCCGAGAGACGAGCTTGTCAAACAGGCAGGGGAAATATTGTCTGTGGACGAGGAAACGGCAGAAAACTGCCTGCGTGAACTGCAGATAGAGCATAAGGTAATAAATGAGAATATAGACGGCGTTGATGCGGTATATTTGATGCCGATGTACTATATAGAAACGGCGGCGGCAAAGAAGCTTTTGGAGCTGTCATTTTTCCATGATGATGCGGATTTGAGCAAAATCAATGAAAAAATAGATGCCGTTGAGGACAAGACGGGAATTTATCTTGCCGAACAGCAAAGACAGGCTGTAATAGAGGCCATGCAGGAGGGCGTTCTTGTAATAACCGGCGGTCCCGGAACAGGAAAAACAACGATAATTCACACGATAATAAAAATTTTCGAGAGCGAGGGCATGGAGGTAGCCCTTGGGGCGCCCACAGGCCGTGCCGCCAAAAGAATGACCGAAATAACAGGTATAGAGGCCAAGACAATACACCGTATGCTTGGCATGGTATATTCCGATGACGATACCGGCAGACAAAAGTTCGATAAGGACGAAAATGAGCCCATAGATGCCGATGTTGTAATAATTGACGAGGTTTCCATGGTCGATATGCAGCTGTTCGGAAATCTTCTTAAAGCCATTGAGACAGGCACGAGGCTTATACTTGTGGGAGATGCCAATCAGCTTCCGTCTGTGGCGGCGGGCAATGTCCTTAAGGATATTATCAAAAGCGGAAAAATAAAGGTTGTACGCCTGACGGAGATTTTCAGACAGGCAAGGGAAAGCGCCATCGTCATGAATGCTCATAGGATAAACGAGGGCGTTGAGCCTGTTATGAATGCAAAGGATACGGATTTCTTTTTCGTAAATGCGCCGTACTCCCCCGATATTCCGCAGAAAATAGTTGAGCTTATAACAAAAAGACTGCCTAAATTCACCGGAGTGGACTCCTTCAGTGATATGCAGGTGCTGACGCCCATGAGAAAGGGCTCCATCGGAGCAGCAGGGTTAAATAAAACTCTGCAGCAGGCACTAAATCCGCCGGATAAGACCAAAAACGAATACGAAACCTCTACCGGCGTTTTCCGTGAGGGAGACAAGATAATGCAGATAAAAAATAATTACAACATTGCCTGGAAAATAGAAAACGAAAAGGGACGTATTATAGACGACGGAACAGGAATATATAACGGCGACATCGGAACAATAAAAAGCATAAATAAGCAGGCGGAAACGGTTACAGTTGTTTTTGACGATATAAGACAGGCCGTATACGAATTTATGGCTCTTGAGGAACTGGAGCTGGCCTATGCTGTCACCATTCATAAGTCCCAGGGAAGTGAATATCCTGTTGTCATAATACCAATACACAGCGGCCCTCCAATGCTTATGTCAAGAAACCTGCTATATACGGCTGTGACGAGGGCAAAGAAGTTTGTTATTATCGTAGGCTTGAAAAGTGCCGTCAACCGAATGGTTGAGAATGACAGGGAGGTAAGCCGCTATTCCGGCTTTGCATACAGACTTGTGAACCTCTATGATTTCATGCGTGAAACGGAAGGAATTGGACGAGGTGATAAACAGTGATAAATTATCTGTCAAAGCTGATATTTCCGGAACGCTGTGTGTTCTGTTCGAGACCGACAAAGCTGCACAGTGCTGAACCCTATATTTGCGAGGAATGTGCAGAGCATATGCCCTATCTTAACAGAAGGGCAAGGCTTGCCGAGCCCACTCCGGGCAGAATCAGAGGGCTTAGCGTATTCAGATATGAAGCTGTGAAGGACACTATATTCAAAATGAAATATGAGGGCTACAGACAATACGGCAAAATAATGGGCAACCTCATGGCCGATTATATACTGGAAAATGATATGCAGGTGTTTTTGAACGCCGATATACTTGTTCCCGTGCCGCTGTGGAGCAAAAAGGAAAAGGAGAGGGGCTTCAATCAGGCGGAGCTTTTGGCTGAGGGAATTTCTGAGAAAATAGGAATCCCGTGTGTCGGACATTTCATCTGCAGGACAAAAAATACAACACCGCAGAACGGTTTGGAACATGAAGCAAGACGGGAAAACATGAGAAATGCTTTCAGTATAAACGAAAAATATTCGGCAGTGGGCAAGAAAGTCGTAATTGTTGACGATATATATACCACAGGCAGTACGGTTTTCGAATGCGCAAAAACAATATTTGCCGCCGGTGCCAAGGATGTATATTATTTGGCGCTGTCATCTCCCGGCGGAAGGTATGAAATGCCCGAATATGACAGCGGAAAGCTGCTCAGAAAAATAGATATAGAGACATAATTAAAAAACCATCCGTTCTCGATTGAGTTCGGATGGCTTTTAGCTGTGCCAAAAAATCAGGATATGTGTTTACATGGCTGTTTCTCCGGTTATTATCCAGCCGTTATCTGTCTTTGTAAGCTCTATCATTTCTGTGCTGTCATAGCTTTCAAAATAGAGTATATCCACCGAAACATAGCATTTGTCATCGGTCTCTTGAATGAGAGTGAGGCTGTCAAGATCCAGCTCTATTGCGCCGTAGCCCCTGGAGCTTCTGCAAAGATAGAGAGCGCCGTCATATTCCAAAAAGTCATCGCTGAAATATTTGTCTATAATTTCATCCGATATATATTTTTGGAGGTTTTCTCTGACCTCAGCATTTGTTTTATAGTTGGATACAGGATAGTAGGATGCTGCCGTGGGATCTTCGTAGTAGTCTGAAACGTCTATGGATTCCCAAGCTCCGTAGAGCAGAGCAGGTTCTCCATTGCCCAAGTCATAGGCTTCTTCGCTTTCATAAACGGCACTGTAGGAGAGGTCGAAGTCAACATCTGCTCCGAAAATCTCCAATATGCAGGAGTTAAGCATTTCAATGTTGTACTCAACTTCGGATAATACATCGTTATGAGCCGTAGGTGTGAAGCTGACCTGATGTCCTATGTTTTCGCCGCTTGTAAGCCATGCAGTAAAGGTTGTCTCATCCCAAACTACGGAATAACCGAATTCGTCGGCCAAATAGCGTATGGGAGCATATATTCTGTCATCTTTTATCACAGCCGAGGTTTTCATTTCCCAAGTGGAATGATGGTTTTCCACGGATGAACCGTCCGCATTGCAGCTGACAGAGTCTACGCTATATCTGTCGCTGTCTACTGTGAAGTTAACCCTGTATTCTGTGATATAACATGCGTCGTTGCTGAAATAATTGCCGTAGGAGGTTTCGTTTCCAATCTTGTATTCTGCTGAAAATGAAGCTGTTTTTTCTGCATCGTTCCACTCGACGGTGAGATCCATTGCTTCGGCAATGGATCTGAGCGGTACAAGGGTACGCCCATTTTCATCGATGAAAGGCTCAGCATCTGTAAATACAACAGGGGTATTGTCTACCATTACGCTTACATCTGCCGCATAGGCCGTCCCAAAAGCACCAAAGGCCATAACTGCCGCTAAAATAATACCGGTTAGTTTTTTCATGCCCATCCAACTCCCTTTTAATTTATTTTGTAATTATATGGTATCAAAGGCCGTGCCTGAAATCAATTAAAAATATCTTAAGAATTAAATCCTTTTGAGTTTAAGTAATTATATTTCTCTCTCGTGAATAGATTTATTTAAAGGATTGTCCTAAAAACACGAGGGGAGAAATGATAAATGAAATGGCACAGCAAAACAGCCGATGAAACGGCACTGCTTCTTGATACAAAACCATCCGTCGGACTGAGTGACGAGGAGGCTTTAAAAAGGCTGGCGGAATACGGCGAAAATACAATAGGCGGAGATATAAAACACAAAGGCTTTATCAGAAAATTTTTTGAACAGCTGAATGATATAATGATAATTATACTTCTGGCGGCGTCGGCAGCATCCTTTGGCGTGTCCTGCCT
>JAJQDF010000209.1:0-3555 GCA_021202325.1 Clostridiales bacterium
AGGTAAATTCCATGGTTAGTGTTTGTATGGGTGGAATTTAGTTTTGCAAATCAGAAAAATAAATTTTACATTAATAATGTAAATAAAGTTTCTCCAAACAGTTGACAAGTGCGGATAAAATCTGATAATATTTGTTAAATTTATTATGAAAGCGTTTTCAATAGACCTACTGGAGCCATGTTAACATGGCTCCAGCACGAATATTAGAAAACCTGACCTTATGTGCCAACGTAAAGGCGATAGGCCGAGCACTAATGCGTGAGAGCATAGAGCAATCGTGCTTTCATACATGATTAAGAGTGAATTATTATTGAGTGAATGATTTAGAGAAAGGGATAAAGGATATGAACAAGATTATTAAAGAGGGCCTTACTTTTGATGACGTGCTTCTTATTCCTGCAAGAAGTACCGTTCTTCCTAAAGAAGTACAGCTTACCACAAGACTAACTAACAAAATTACACTGAATGCGCCTATAATGAGTGCCGGCATGGACACCGTTACCGAATCTAAAATGGCTATTGCCATGGCAAGACAGGGCGGAATCGGTATTATCCACAAAAATATGTCCATTGAAAAACAGGCCGAGGAAGTTGACAGAGTAAAACGTTCCGAAAACGGCGTTATCACAGATCCATTTTTCTTATCAGAAGACCACTATTTATATGATGCAGTAGCACTTATGGAAAAATTCCGTATTTCAGGAGTTCCCATTACAAGAGACGGCAAGCTCGTCGGAATTATTACTAACAGAGACATTCGTTTTGAAACAAACTATAATAAAAAAATCACAGAGGTTATGACAAAGGACAACCTTATAACTGCTCCCGTAGGAACAGATTTGATGGGTGCAAAGGAAATCCTTACAAAGCATAAAGTTGAGAAGCTTCCCATTGTTGATGAAAACGGCTATCTTAAGGGACTTATCACAATTAAGGATATTGAGAAGGCAATTAAATATCCTAACTCTGCTAAGGATTCCCAGGGCAGACTTCTTGCAGGTGCGGCGGTAGGAGCAACAGCCGATGTACTTGACAGAATGGGCGCCCTCATTGATGCCGCCGTTGATGCTATTGTAATTGATACAGCACACGGTCATTCGGTCGGAGTTATAGAGACTGTTAAAAAGATTAAAAATGCATATCCCAATGTACAGCTTATTGCCGGTAATGTTGCCACAGGAGAGGCCACAAGAGAGCTTATCGAGGCCGGCGCAGACTGTGTTAAGGTTGGAATCGGCCCCGGTTCCATTTGTACAACAAGAGTTGTTGCAGGTATCGGCGTTCCTCAGATTACAGCTATCCTTGACTGCGCAGAGGCCGCTAAGGAATACAATATTCCCATTATCGCAGACGGCGGTATTAAATATTCCGGAGATATTGTTAAGGCCATTGCCGCCGGAGCAAACGTATGCATGCTCGGAAGCTACTTCGCAGGATGCGAGGAGAGCCCTGGAGAGACAGAAATTTATCAGGGAAGAAAATATAAAGTATATAGAGGCATGGGCTCAATTGCGGCCATGGAAAGCGGAAGCAAGGACAGATATTTCCAGGAGGATGCCAAAAAGCTCGTTCCCGAAGGAATTGAGGGAAGAATTGCTTATAAAAGCAGCGTAGAGGATTCTGTTTACCAGCTCATGGGAGGACTCAGAGCCGGTATGGGCTACTGCGGCACCGCTACAATTGATGACCTTAGAGAAAACGGAAGATTTATCAAAATGACAAGCGCAGGACTTAGAGAAAGCCACCCTCATGATATACAGATAACAAAAGAGGCTCCTAACTACAGCGTTGAGTACTAATGGAGGGAATTCTATGAACAACGAATATATTCTTATACTGGACTTCGGCGGACAGTATAATCAGCTTATAGCAAGACGTGTTCGTGAATGCAATGTTTACTGTGAAGTTAAGCCCTATAAGCTTTCATTGGATGAGATAAAGAAGCTCAATCCCAAGGGAATTATATTCACAGGCGGCCCAAACAGCGTATACGATGAAAAATCTCCCCATATTTCAAAGGAAGTTTTTGAACTGGGAGTACCGGTTTTGGGCATATGTTATGGATGCCAGATAATGGCGTATACACTGGACGGAACGATATCTTCCGCAAATTCAAAGAGTGAATACGGTAAAACAGAGATTACAATTGACAACACCAGTAAGCTTTTTAAAGGAATTGAGGATAAAGAACAGATATGCTGGATGAGCCATACGGACTATGTAACTGAGGTTCCCGAAGGGTTTAGGGTAACGGCTTCATCGGCAACATGCCCCACAGCTGCAATGGAGTGCGAGGCAAAGAATTTCTATGCAGTTCAGTTCCATCCTGAAGTAAACCATACCCCTAGAGGCAAAGAAATGCTCAGGAATTTCCTCTATGAGGTATGCGGCTGCAAAGGCGACTGGGTAATGTCCAACTATATTGAAGAACAGATAAAGGCTATTCGTGAAAAGGTTGGCGACGGCAAAGCACTTTGCGCTCTTTCAGGCGGAGTAGATTCAAGTGTTGTTGCTGCCCTTGTCAGCAAGGCTATCGGCAATCAGCTTACATGCGTATTTGTTGACCACGGCCTTATGCGCAAAAACGAAGGCGACGAAGTAGAGCAAGTGTTTGACGGATTCTTTGAGTCAAACTTCATTAGGGTTAATGCTAAAGATAGATTTTTGGAAAAGCTTAAAGGCGTTACAGAGCCCGAAAGAAAGAGAAAAATTATAGGCGAGGAATTTATAAGAGTTTTCGAGGATGAAGCTAAAAAGATTGGCAAGGTTGATTTCCTTGTACAGGGCACAATTTATCCCGACGTTATCGAAAGCGGCCTTGGAGACAGTGCTGTTATAAAGTCTCACCATAATGTGGGCGGACTTCCTTCAGTTGTTGATTTCAAGGAATTGATTGAGCCGCTGAGACTTCTTTTCAAGGACGAGGTTCGCCAGATGGGAACAGAACTCGGTCTGCCGGATTATATTGTTTGGCGTCAGCCGTTCCCCGGCCCCGGACTTGGCATAAGGGTTATCGGCGAAGTAACAGAAGATAAGCTTGAAATATTGAGAGAAGCCGATGCTATTTTCCGTGAGGAGATAAAAAATGCCGGCCTTGATAGAGATATAAATCAGTATTTTGCAGTAATTACCGATCTCCGTTCAGTTGGCGTTATGGGCGATGGAAGAACATATGATTATACCGTTACGCTCAGAGGCGTTACGACTTCGGACTTCATGACAGCGGATTGGGCAAGGATTCCCTATGATGTTCTCGATAGAGTCAGCGTAAGAATAGTAAATGAGGTTAAGCACGTAAACCGCATATGCTATGATATAACGAGCAAACCACCGGCAACTATTGAATGGGAGTAAGAGCGCGGGGCGCAAAGCGCCTAGGTGCTTAAGATGAAATCTGCGATTTCATCTTGTATAGCGGCAGAGCCGCTAAAACGGAACGGGGTTCCGTTTTGTGATGGCAGTAGCGAAAAAAGTTCCGGTAGAAACTTTTTCCGCTACAACGGCGAATATTAGTATATTGTCTCCATCGGAAGTGAATTCCGATGGAGCTGTCTA
>JAJQDF010000209.1:3565-5569 GCA_021202325.1 Clostridiales bacterium
TTTTCTGTTTTCTGAATGCAAATTTTAGGCTTCGGAGATGTCGATATGTGGCAGGAAATATATGGAAGCGGCCTACAACGCCTGAGGAACTTGTTCCGAAGGCGAGGATGCATTCGATTTAGCTTTGCGCCTTTGGCGCACAGTGGCCGCTTGAGGAATTCATTTCCGAAAGTGTCTATACAAAGGAAAATACCAACGCAAAAGTAAAAATTTCACCCGGAATTTTTGCTTTTGCCGCCGCCAAAAAAGTCCGGAATCACAGGATTCCGGACTTAGCGGCTTAGCTGCGCTTCTCTTCAATTATCATATCCTCCGGCTTTATTTCCTCAGTCTCAACATCATCTCTGTCGGCCGTCGGAATATCCTCTTCCTTGAACTCGATGTCCTTCATTTCTTCGGGAAGGACTATCTGACTCATGAGCCTGAAGTTGCTGACGATAACGATAATGTTCTGCAGACCGTCAACAAGAAGGGCGAAGCCTAAAAGAAATATCATCGCATTGGAGGATTCAAATGGATTAAGAATAAGGCAGAGGCCGAATATAATTGTTATGAGGGCGACTATTTCAGTAAGCCACCATTTTTCTCCGCCCATTGACCTTGCATCGAGACCAACCTTTACCTTGTGGAGCCCGTCAACCGTGATTATTATTCCTACAACTATGGGAATTGCCGCAATTATGACCTTTGGAAAAATAAGAAGGAGTGCACCAACAACAATAAGGAATATTCCGAAAACAAGATTCAGCTGGAAAAGAAATCCTCTTGCGTTGTCCTTATTTTTTATAAATCCCGATACTTTGACTATGCCCCAGGCCAGCGTAATAGCGCCGAGAATATAGCATATCGTCATGAGGGATGCCTCAGGCCAAGCCAAAAAGCATATGCCCACAACAACAAATATAAATGCAAAAGCTAAATAGGCCAAAAGACCTCTTTTAATAATTTCCATAAGCTTTACTCACCTCTTGAATTATATTTAAATTTACCCATTTCCTACCCACTACCCACTAATCACTTCTCACTGTAATTAAAGTATGCCTATAAGCCATACAACAAGCGGCAGCGACACAAGGCAAAATACCGTTGATATTGTTACGCCGACAGAAGCATAATCTGCACTGTCCACCTTTGCAAGCTCAGAAATTACGGGAAGTGTCATTCCGGCAGGAGTAGCACAGAGTATTACGAGCATTGTAAGATAGTCGCCGCTTAAAAGTCCGGTTTTTCCAACGATGAAAAATGTCAGCAGCGGCATTACTATCAGCTTTGCTGGAACGGCGGCAATCGAGAATAAATTGGCTTTCAATTTTGAAAAATCCATTCTTGCTATTGTCATTCCTATGTATATGCTGGCAAAATATTTGCATGTTCCGCCGACATTCTGCGCTGTCTGCCATACGATGTTTCCGCTGAGATCTACATTTAACAGCACTATTATTAATCCGAGAACAACGGATACTGTAAGCGGTGAAATAAGCTTTCTGAAATTAGGCTTTACCTTTCCGGCAATGCATGGTCCAAGCACCCAGTAGATGGGCGACTCTATAATCATAAAGGCTGCGGCGGCAAGACCGGCGGTTTCAGGGAACATGCTCGTTATAAGCGGAATACCGATAAAGCCTGTGTTGCAGTAACACTGCAGCATTGCGTGCATACTTCTGTTGGGCTCCTTAAGCTTTAAAAATCGAACAGATAAGACCGATAAAAAAGTGGAAAGGCAATACATTATTGCAGCCCCGATAAGAATATTTACTCCGTTGGAAAGCTCTGAGCGGGATACCGAGCCGATGGTGGTGCATATCATAAAGGGCAGTATAAGCCTCGCCATTATGGCCGAAAGGCTGTCTACAAGATTGTCGTTTATAAGTCCGGATTTGCGCCACACTATTCCTATTACCATAAGGGTGGCAATTATTTTTATTTGCTCTATAAGTACAATAAGTTCAGAGCTCATTTTAATCACTCTCTTTCATTTTGATAGTTACCGGAATATTATAACAC
>JAJQDF010000243.1 GCA_021202325.1 Clostridiales bacterium
ATTAGCATATTTTTATGAAAAATTAGCGAATCTTAAGTAATTTTTAAAAATATTGGGTAAATATTCCCTGATATTTGACACCAAAAACGGAAATGCTGTTAAAAAGGATGTGATATTATGAATTTGGAATGCAGACAAAACTGTATGCACCAACAAAACGGCCGATGCCGAATAAAGGCTCTCTCCAGGCGGCAGGTTATCGGCTGTTCGCCCTGCCCATTTTTTGAAAAGAAAATAAAAATTTGAAAGCTCCATTAATTGCGCCAAAAGATTGAAAAATACTAAATATGCTGGTAAACTTATTACAAATGTATTTTTATGGTGGGGGTAATGATATGGAGCTAAAAAGTTTTAAATGCCCAAACTGCGGAGCAGAACTGAATATCAAAGAAGGCGCTAAGCAGGTAAAATGCGAATACTGCCTTTCTGTTGTAAAAATAAAAAATGCCGAGCCCAAAATTACTATGCAGAAAACAGAGCCTGAACAATTCAATCGCCCTTCGGGCATGACCTCGGAATCTCTGCTTAAGGATGTGAGCCCGGTAGTAAGCCGTTCCAACATCAGGCTTATTGTAAAAATTGTTATTGGCGTATTTTCGGTAATACTTTGGTTTTGGGATATTATATTCGCCCTGACCGGGTTAATGCTTTTGGTTGATGGGGACATGTTTGCAGCCATAGTCTCCATTGTGATAGCCGTATTCCTCTTTGTCGGCCCTATAATAGCACGGAAAAAAATATTGAGAAGGTTTTAGTACATAATGAGGGAAGGCAGCTTCCCTTTTTTCTTTGCCGCAAAATTGATTTGTTGATATTTTTGACAGGCGGCAATAATATAATCTCAACGTAAAAAATGCGGACTAAAAAGTCCGTATTAAATTATATTTGAATTAAATTGTTACAAATATTATTAAGCTACAGCTGTTGTCTTTGTTGTAGTTGTGTTAACCTTATCAAGGTCGCCTACGATAGAGTCAAGGATGATAACAAGTCCTTCGATTCTTGTCATAGAATTGTCTGTTCCAACAAGGTTTGTTGTGTAGCCAAGTTTGTCAAGCATATCCTTAAGCTCTTTAACTGTAACAGCATCCTGAGGCTCAACTGACTTTTCTACAAGACCAAGTCCTGCTGCCCATGTAAGGGGTTTGATAGCATATCCGCTTGCTTTAGAAATGTTAGCTAAGATGATACCGTTCTTTCCTTCGCCGTCTTTAAGTCTGTAAAGGAATGTAACTGCATCTTCGATTGTTAATGTTTCATCGGGAGCAAAGATACCGTCAGCTGTAACGCCCTGAGTCATTCCAAGAGCATAAGCAGCTTTAGCATATTTTTCGTTAGCGCCTGTTACATCTGTGAAAGGATGCTCTGCTGAAGGTGCTGTGTTGTAGATAGTTTTAGGCTCTTTAACCTTTGTGTAAGTAGTAGATGTCTCGTCCTCTGTTGTGATAGTACGATCGCTTACTTTGTTGGGTGATGTTGTAACAGAAGTGATAACTTCTTCAGCTTCCTCTTCAACAGCCTCTTCTTCAGCTTCTGCTTCTTCAGCCTCAGCCTCTACTGCTTCTTCTTCAACGGCTTCTTCCTCTTCAGCTTCTGCTTCTTCAGCTACAGCTTCTTCTTCCTCGGCTTCTTCCTCAGCCTCTTCTGCTTCTTCTGCAGCAGCGCTGGGATCAACAACGATAACCTGATGAGCAAAAGCTGTTCCAACAGTTGAAAGTGTCATTGCGGCAACAAGTAATACAGCAATTTTTTTCTTCATAATAAAACTCCTCCTTAAATTTAAAACCACTAAGCCTCTATTGACAAAAGTGCCATAAGGCTAATAACATTAAGCACTCTAATCTTACGAGGCTAAAAGTATTATATAACAATTTTCGACTAAAATCAACCTATATTCTAGTTAATTAGACTAAAATTTGCAATAATTTTCGTTTGTATTCATACATATACAACATTCCGTCCTAAACTTAAGCTTAAAATATAAAGAAAAGGCACAGATCCGAAGACCTGCGCCTCTATTAAAAGTGCATAGCAAAATTCACGCTTACTTAATCTGATCCTTAACAGCCTCGGCACCTCTTGCAAGAGCCTTTTCGTTGGCCGGGATCAATTTAGCCTTTCCAGCTCCGAAAAGCTTAAGGAAAGCCTTATGAAGGATTGTTTCGGGAGAAACAATCTTTGTTACCTCAACAACAGCGCCGAGCATAATGATGTTAACAAGTTTCTGGTTGCCAAGCTCGTCTGCGATGTCGTTTACAGGTACTTTGTAAACATTGATGTCAGTTCTCGTAACTTCATCATGGATGATTGATGAATTGATGAAGAGGTCTCCGCCCGGAGCTACCTTATCAACATATTTACGATATGAAGGAACATTCATAGCTATACATGTTGTAATTCCGTTATCAAATACAGGTGAACCTATAGGCTCATCTGAAACAGTTACTGAACAGTTGGCTGTACCGCCACGCATTTCAGGACCATATGAAGGAACCCATGTAACTTCCTTGCCTTCTTCCATACCAGCGTATGTTAAAAGCTGTCCCATTGACATAACTCCCTGTCCACCGAAACCAGCGCAGCTAATTTTATATGTTTTTCCCATAATTATTTAGCCTCCTCTGTAAGATCTTTATATACTCCCAGTGGATAGTAAGGAATCATTTTTTCTCTTACGAATTCCATGGCTTTGACGGGTGTCATGCCCCAGTTTGTAGGGCAGCTTGATACTACCTCAACAAATGAGTAGCCTAAGCCCTTCATCTGGCACTCGAGTGCCTTTTTGATGGCCTTTTTAGCTTTGATTACGTTGGGAGCCGAGTCAACGGATACACGCTCGATATATACAGGTCCGTCAAGGGTAGCAAGCATCTCGCAAACACGGATGGGGTTACCATTTACCTTAACGTCACGTCCTGACTGACAGGTTGTAGCCTTCATTCCGGGAAGGGTTGTGGGCGCCATCTGTCCGCCTGTCATGCCGTATATACCATTGTTGATGAATACTGTAGTTATATTTTCACCTCTGGCAGCACAGTGAACGATTTCTGCTGTACCGATGGAAGCAAGGTCGCCGTCGCCCTGGTATGTAATAACGAGCTTATCGGGATGAACTCTCTTGATTCCTGTAGCTGTAGCAGGAGCTCTGCCGTGTGCGCAGTGAATTGTATCATAATTAAAATAGTTAGGGATAAATACTGAACAGCCTACAGGTGCAGTGATGATAGCATCATCAACCTGTCCAAGTTCAGCAACACATTCTGCGACAAGTCTGTGTACGATACCGTGAGCACAGCCGGGGCAATAATGTAATTTACGATCTGACAGACCTTCCGGTTTTTTGAATATTACTGTAGACATTAGTTCGCACCTCCTATTACCTTCTTAGCATAGTCGATAAATTCCTCAGGTGTAGGAATCATACCGCCGCATCTGCCGTAGAAAGCTACTTTCGATTTGTCGCCGCAAGCCAGTTTAACATCCTCTACCATCTGGCCCATGCTCATCTCGCCAACGATGAATTTCTTTATGTTAGGATTTAAGAAAGGCGCTTCAGGGAAAGGCCAAGCTGTCTTAGGTCTGATTAAGCCGATCTTTATTCCTTCTTTTCTAAGTTCCTGAACGGCTGTTCTGAGGATACGAGCTGTTGTGCCGTAGCCAACCATAGCGTACTCAGCGTCGTCAATCATATACTCTTCCCATCTAGCCTCTGTAGCTGCCATTTCAGCATATTTTCCTTCAAAGTTCTTGATATTTCTTCTCTCACAGTCGGGTGCATCGTCAGAAATACCATAGATGAAGTTTCTTGTTCCGGGTTTTGAACAGCCGAGAGCCCATTCTGTAGGATCCTGCTTAGACTTAATCTCTACGGGATGATCGAAGTCTACAGGCTCCATCATCTGTCCGATAAGACCGTCACAGCAAACGATAACCGGATGTCTGTAGTGGTCAGCCATCTCGAATGCATATTTAACAGCGTCAACAGCCTCCTGGATGTTTCCGGGGATGAGTACGGGAAGGTGTTTGTCACCGTTCGATCCACCGTATTTAGCCTGGAAATAGTCACTCTGTGCCGGCTGGATTGTACCAAGGGCCGGGCCGCCTCTCATCATTGATACGATAACTGCGGGAACCTCGCCGTGTACAAGGTATCCGATACCTTCCTGTTTAAGAGCGATTCCGGGTGAAGAAGATGATGTCATAACTCTTGCACCTGAAGCACCTGCTCCGTATACCATATTTATAGCGGCAACCTCTGATTCAGCCTGTATGAATGTTCCGCCAACTTTAGGTAATTCTCTTGATAAATATTCTGGAATTTCGTTCTGGGGCGTAATAGGATATCCCATGAAATATCTGCAACCGCCAACGATAGCCGCTTTAGCAATAGCCTCGTTGCCTTTCATAATAACTCTAGCCATTATTATTGTCCTCCTCTCTTAGTTAATCATTCCTTACGATTGTAATGATACAATCTGGACACATTCTTGCGCAGCTCTGACAGCCTATGCAGGCCTCCTGATCAGTAATGCCTACAGGATAATAGCCGGCGTCATTAGTCTTGTCTTTGTCCAGCGCAAGAAGACCTTTGGGACAAGCGTTAACGCACAGCTCGCAGCCCTTGCAGTACTCCTTGTTGAATGATAATGTGAATTTTGCCATTTAAGCGCACCTCCTTATTTTATTCAGTTATTACATCCATGATGCTCTCATATAGTATGTAAGAGGCACGACCGTGCCCGAAAGTCTAGCCGAAACTTCGGGAGTCATGTCTTTAACAACTTCCTCAACGTAAGCAGTGTACCTTATAGGAACCCCGGTTCTTCTGCTTACCTCCGACAGTATCTCCTCTCCTCTGAGAAGATCAGCTGCCGTAGTTTCTCTTACAAGATTTGTATTATTTACAAATCCTGTAACATTAAGTCCTATACCCGCCTCCAGCTCATGCATCTGTTCAATGCAAAGGTCTGCATCATATGTATCGGGGCGGTAGGTGTTTACTACCATAAATACGTCTATTTCCTCAGGATCGTAGTGCTCTTTATATCTGCCGAGCACTATGGTTCCCACATCGTTGCCGCCAAGGTCGATGATGTAATCGCAGCTCTTGTCTATAAAAGGTCCCATCATTTCGGCCGGAACAGCAGGTATATCCGCATCATTATTGTATGATGAACCATAAACAACAATGCCTTTTTCTTCGAGTTCTGCTTTCTTTTCTCTAGAGCGGAAGTAAGGATTTACTATATCCATATCGGAGATAACAACCTTTTTATCAGGTCCAACCTCCTCTTTGAGCTTTGTAACATAGTTTACAGCAAATTCTGTTTTTCCGCTGCCGTAGTGACCGCAGAACATTCTAATTCGTCTGTCATTTTTGAACATTCCAATTCTCCCTCCGCGACAGAATTATTTATAATGTTATATAAGATGCATTAATCTTCTTTCATCACAACACAATAACATTATAACCTCAATTTTTTCTAATTTCAATATTTTTTCTTGAAATTTTTGCACGGATATTGCATC
>JAJQDF010000162.1 GCA_021202325.1 Clostridiales bacterium
CTTTTTTATGGGCTGAATTTGTGATAGAATTATAAAGAAAGAATATATCCGTTAATTAGAATACTCTTGGAGGAAACTATATTGAAGGAAATCAAATTGATAGCTACCGACCTTGACGGTACATTTTTGGATAACAGCAAACAAATATCCGCCGAAAATCTCAAGGCGGTGCATGATGCTGTAAATAAAGGTGTTCTTTTTGTTCCGGCAACGGGCAGGGCGCTTCACACAATGCCTGATAATGTACTGGCTTTGGACTGTGTAGACTATGCCGTTACATCCAACGGCGCCGCCGTTGTTGAAATGAAAACAGGGAATATTATATACAAAAACCAGTTGGACAATGCCATGGCAAGACGTGTAATTGAATATGCCGCAGAAATCAATGTTATGGCGGAAATATTCGTAAACGGCAGGGCGTATACACTGAAAAAATATATGGATAACCTCATTGCTTATGGCGTAAATCCTAAATTTGAGCAGTGGTACAGAGATACAAGAAATGTGGTGGATAACTACGAAATAGTATTGGGAAATAATGTTTCAGTGGAGAATATAAACATAATTTTTGCGGATATGGCACAGAGAGTGGAGGCTTTTGACTGCTTATCAAAAAATTATGATGTGGAAATAACAAATTCCATAGGCAATAACCTGGAGACAGGGGCAAAGGGCTGCTCAAAGGGCGTGGCCATTGAAGCACTGGCAGAATATT
The DNA here is from genome assembly GCA_021202325.1 of Clostridiales bacterium. Classification (GTDB taxonomy): domain Bacteria; phylum Bacillota; class Clostridia; order Lachnospirales; family Anaerotignaceae; genus Metalachnospira. Next base: position 716 of record JAJQDF010000162.1, read on the forward strand.
TGGGCATTGATATGGAAAATGTTATGTGCTTCGGTGATAATTATAACGATTTGGACATGATAAAAAGAGCAGGCATAGGAGTTGCCGTCGCAAACGGTGAGGACTTTGTAAAGGAACAGGCAGATTTTACGGCTAAGAGCAACAACGACAATGGCTTTGCCGAGGCTGTATATAAATTCGTGATAAACAGAGAGGAGTAAGAAAATGGGAATTATTAAGGCATTTACAGGGGCTGTAGGCGGTTCTTTGGCGGATCAATGGCTTGAGGTAGTTGAGGCCGACAATATGAGCGATTCTATCGTTTTTACATCTGGTGTAAAGGTACGCCAAAACGACAGCAGGAACAGCAATACAAAGGGAACTGAGGACTACGTTACAGACGGTTCCATTATCCATGTCTATCCTAACCAGTTTATGATACTTACGGACGGCGGTAAGGTCATAGACTATACTGCCGAAGAGGGCTACTACAAAGTAAGCAATTCCGGAGCGCCTTCTCTCTTTAACGGAAGCTTCGGCGATGCTCTTAAGGAGTCCTTTAACCGTGTTAAGTTCGGCGGAGTGACGCCTCAGAAACAGAAGGTTTATTATATCAACCTCCAGGAAATCAAAGGAATAAAATTCGGCACAAGAACGCCTGTAAACTATTTTGACAATTTCTATAATGCGGAGCTGTTTTTGAGAGCCCACGGAACATACAGCATTAAGATTACAGATCCTCTGCTTTTCTTTAGAGAGGTTATTCCAAGAAACGACAACCGAGTTGATATAAACGATATTAACGAGCAGTACCTCAATGAATTTCTTGAAGCACTCCAGTCCGCAGTGAACCAGATGTCGGCTGACGGAATTAGGGTTTCATATGTTGCCAGCAAGGGCAGAGAGCTTTCTAAATATATGTCAACCATCCTTGACGAGGAATGGAAGAAAAACCGAGGCATGGAAATTCAGGCTGTCGGCATTGCAAGCATTTCCTATGATGAGGAAAGCACAAAGCTTATCAATCTCAGGAACCAGGGCGCAATGCTTGGAGATCCTACCGTAAGGGAAGGCTATGTTCAAGGATCTATTGCCAGAGGCCTTGAAGCTGCCGGAAGCAATGCAAACGGCTCTATGGCAGGCTTTATGGGCATGGGTGTCGGCATGAATGCCACAGGCGGCTTTATGGGAACCGCTTCGGCCACTAACCTTAAACAGATGGAGAGCCAAAGAGAAGCCAATGCCCAGATGCAGAAACAGGATGAGGACACATGGACCTGTGAATGCGGCTATGTATCAACAGGAAAATTCTGCCCCGAATGCGGCAAGGAAAGACCTGCCGTAAATAAGTGGACATGCGAGTGCGGACACGAAAATACAGGCAATTTCTGCTCAGAATGCGGTAAAAAACGCCCGATGAGACTTGTCTGCGACAAGTGCGGTTATGAATGGGACGGAAAGGGTGCGAAGCCTAAATTTTGCCCCGAATGCGGCGATGTTGTAAATGAAAAGGATTACAAATAAGTATGGAGGCGTTTCATGGATACTTATATGTATAAATGTCCTAACTGCGGCAGCGGTTTGGAATATAATGCCAAGACGCACATTTTTCACTGTGATTATTGTCTTAGCGATTTTACGGCCGATGAACTTGAGGAAAGAAAGCAAAAGAATGTTGAAAAGCTGAACGAGGAAAAGAAGGCCAAAGAGGAATCAGAGTTTGAGGAACACGCTGTCCTCTACACTTGTCCAAGCTGCGGTGCGGAAATAATAACCGATGAGAATACGGCTGCTACGTTCTGCTATTACTGCCACAACCCCGTCATACTCAGCGGAAGGCTGTCAGGGGACTTGGAGCCGGGATATATTATTCCGTTTAAAATTGACAAAGATGAGGCCAAGAAAAGATTCTTCGAATGGGTTAAGGGAAAAAGGTTTGTTCCCGATGATTTTGTAAACGAAAACTCCGTTGAAAAAATGTGCGGTGTGTATTTTCCCTATTGGCTTACAGACTGCAAGGTCAGCGGAACATATACCGCTTCGGCAAAAAATCTCAGGGTATGGATTGCCGGAGATTTGGAATATACCGAGACAAAGGTATATGACATTAGAAGAGGCGGCACAATAGACTTCGACAATATTAAAAATTTCGCCATGAAGGATGAGAGAATGAAACTGGCCACGGCTGTTCAGCCCTTTGACGATAAAGATATTGAAAAATTCAAGATGTCATACCTTTCCGGCTTTATGGCTGAAAAAAGAAATATTGAAAGCGAAGAAATGACCGAGACCGTACAGCAGCAGGTAAAGGATTATTCAGCAAAGCTTTTGGAAGAAACGGTAAGCGGGTACAACATGCTTTCGGATAAAAAGATAAGAGCCGATATAATAAGCTCAAAATGGGATTATATACTTTTGCCCGTTTGGGTTCTTACATACAATTCCGGCGGAAAGACATATTATTACGCTCTGAATGGACAGACAGGAAAAACTGTCGGCGAGCTTCCGGTTTCCAAGAGAAAGGTTGCATTTTTGGGCATTGGAGTATTCCTGCTCTTCTTCATAATTGTTGTAGCGATAGGAGGTTTTCTGCTGTGGTAAAGAAAAAATTACTAGGCATTGTATCGCTTATAATTATGATTTTGGCCTGCGTGCCGGCATATGCGGTCTGTGGAGTGTATGATGAGGCCGGCCTGCTCTATGATACAGAGGCTGCTGCGCTCCAGATGGAGCTGGTGGATTTGGCGGAGCTGACAGGCTGGGATGTTGCGGTCGTTACGACTGATAATACAGATGGAAAAACATCTGTTTTATATGTTGATGACACATATAATGCCTTGGGATGCGGCGACAACGGCGTATTATATCTTCTTGATATGGACAATAGGGAGCTTTACATATCAACTGCGGGCAAGGCGGCTGACTATTTGACTGACAGCCGAATAGAGAATATATTTGACAATGTCGTGGATTATGCATCTCAGGGTAGGTATTACCTAGCAATGTCAACCCAGATTTCGATGACCGTGGATTATTATAATGCCGGAATACCAGTGAATCAGGAGGCGGTGATAATGAGAATAACTGTTTTAGCAGCCGGAGCGATAATAGGAATTATAGCTGCGGTAATGGCGGTTCATTCGGTTCTAAAGAGTTATGGCTTCAAGGAAGTCGGACATATATACGAATATAATAATAAAACTTCCATGAATCTTACCGTAAACAACGATAGGCTTGTCAATTCGTTTGTTACGACAAGAATCAGGCCAAGGCAAAGAAACAACGGCCGTCCGGGAGGTCCCGGAGGTGGCGGAGAAGGCAGAGGCGGAAGCTCCATGCATAGGTCATCAAGCGGAAGAATGCATGGCGGCGGAGGAAGGAGATTTTAAAAAACGCCTTTGAATAAAAATTTTCTTGAACTGAAATGCAAAAAATGATAAAATAGCTTGTATCTGATTGAAATTAGGCGAAAGGAACTTCTGTAGCTGATATGAGCGGAATCATTATTGGTGTAATTGCATTTCTGTTGATTGGATTGTTTCATCCTATTGTAGTAAAGTGTGAGTATTATTTTTCCAGCCGGTGCTGGCCTGTATTCCTGATAGCGGGAATTATCTGCCTGATAGCATCTGCCGGAGTGGAAAATATCATAGGTTCTGCGGCCCTTGGAATTTTGGGAATGAGCTGCCTGTGGAGTATTTTTGAACTTAAAGAACAGGAAAAAAGGGTAGCAAAAGGCTGGTTCCCAAAAAGAGAGACAAAGAGTGAAACTGAAAGGGTTTCGGCTGAGGATGAATAATATATTTATAGAGTTCCTATAGATATATATAAAAATTTAACTTTTGAAAAAATGCCGTATTTATGCGGTTTAGGGTATTTTGCAAATACCTATAATAATAAATTTCTAGGGGGTAACTTTAATGTCGGGACATTCAAAGTTCGCTAATATTAAGCATAAAAAAGAAAAAAATGATGCAGCGAAGGGTAAAGTTTTTACAATGATAGGCAGAGAAATCGCAGTTGCCGTTAAGGCCGGCGGTCCTGACCCTAACAACAATGGTAAGCTGCGTGAGGTTATTGCCAAGGCTAAGGCTAACAATATGCCCAACGATACTATCGACAGAAGTATCAAAAAGGCTGCCGGTGCCGGCGACGGCGTAACCTATGAGTCAATCACATACGAAGGCTATGGCCCCAATGGCGTAGCCGTAATTGTTGAGGTGCTTACAGACAACAGGAACAGAGCTGCCGCAAATGTTAGAAACGCATTTTCAAAGGGTGGCGGAAACATGGGAACAACGGGCTGTGTATCGTTCATGTTTGATGAAAAGGGACTTATCGTTATCGATAAGGAAGAAATTGAAATGGATGAGGACGAGCTTATGATGATGGCTGTTGAAGCCGGTGCTGAGGATTTCGGCGTTGAGGAGGACAGCTATGAGATAACAACAGCACCTGATGATTTTGAGGCTGTAAGAGAGGCGCTTGAGGCCGCAAATATTCCCATGGCCAGTGCGGAAATCACAATGATTCCGCAGACATATACTGTTCTTAATAAGGAAGAGGACATTAAGAAGATGAATAAGCTTCTTGATATGCTTGATGATGACGATGATGTTAAGAACGTATACAATAACTGGGATGAATAATTAAAATAACTTTTTTAGGCAGTGAGATTAAATATCTTGCTGTCTTTTTTTATTTCTGAATAATCCTCCTGATTTAGGCTGTTTTAAGTTAAAATCTTATTAAAACGGAGGGATTTTTTATGATGAGAATTATTACACCTGAAACACTCAGAAAATACGAA
>JAJQDF010000292.1 GCA_021202325.1 Clostridiales bacterium
ACATATTGCTGGACGGCGAAGACATAACTGACTGGGACATAACAAAAAGAGCACAAAACGGCATAGGCTACGCTTTTCAGCAGCCTGTCAGGTTTAAGGGCTTAACTGTTCGTGACCTTTTGGAGCTTGCCGCAGGCGAAACTCTTCCCGAAAGCGGAATGTGTGAGGTGCTCGGCGAGGTTGGTCTCTGTGCCAAGGACTATATCGACAGAGAGGTTGACGCCAGTCTTTCCGGCGGCGAAAGCAAGCGAATTGAGATTGCCGGTGTACTTTCGAGAAAAAATGTCAAGGTTCTTGTTTTCGATGAGCCTGAGGCAGGAATTGACCTGTGGAGCTTCAACGGACTCATAGATACATTCCAAATGCTTAAGAAAAAGCATAACGAAGCATTGCTTATAATATCCCATCAGGAACGAATACTTGATATTGCCGACAAAATAGTTGTAATTGCCGACGGAAAAATAAGAACCGATGGCACAAGGGATGAAATACTTCCGATGCTTCTCGCCGGAGAAAAGGATGCAAAATGTCCCCTCGGAAAGGACAGGAAAGGAATGACAGCAAATGAATAATATCACAGAAACACTATTGGGACTCATTTCGGATTTTAAAATAGACTTCAAGGGAGCATTCAACATAAGGGAGAACGGCTCATGTGCCGGACGTCAGTCTTCGGCCAACATAAAGATAGAGTCGAAGAAGGACCTTCCCGGCCTTGACATTCATATAAAAGCAGGTACAAAGGGTGAAAAGGTTTACATTCCGGCCTGTGTAACCCATGGCAATGTGGACGACCTTGTTTACAATGATTTCTTCGTAGGCGAAGGCGCCGATGTGACAATAATTGCCGGATGCGGTGTGCATACCGACAACGAAGAAGAAGCCAGACATAACGGCGTTCATCGCTTCTTCCTTGAAAAAGGTGCTAAAGTCTATTATGAGGAAAAGCACATTGGCACAGGAAACGGCACCGGCGCAAAAAAGATAGATCCCATCACCGATGCGGAGCTTGCCGAAGATTCTACCCTTGAAATGGATACTGTACAGCTTTCCGGCGTAGATGAAACCACAAGGACTACAAGGGCTAAGCTGGGCGCAAGGGCTAAGCTCATTATAAGGGAAAGAATAATGACTGACGGCAATGAAACGGCTAAAACCGATTTTCTTGTTTCAATGGATGGTGAGGATACCGGCGTTGACCTTATATCCCGTTCGGTTGCCAAGGGAGAATCCTATCAGGAATATCATTCGGTAATCAAAGGAAACTGCCGATGTACCGGCCATTCGGAATGCGATGCCATACTTGTAGGAAACGGCAGAGTAAATGCGGCGCCTGAGCTTTATGCCGGAGATATCGATGCTTCTCTCATACATGAGGCCGCCATAGGAAAAATTGCCGGTGAACAGATAATAAAGCTTCGTACTCTCGGTCTTACTGAAGAAGAGGCAGAAGCTAAAATTATTGACGGATTTTTAAAGGCGTAATGCAAAAATATAAAATTGATTTCAGGGATTGGTGAGTAATATCATCAATCCCTTATTTTGTAAGTAATTATTTTCGAGTTTGTCTATCTGCGCCAAGCTGTCTGTGGACAAGCCAAAATTAATTATGCTATAATCAGCTTATTAAACAGAATTTTTGTGAGGTGCTGCAATGAATTTAGAGAAAAATAAAACCTATACCGCCGAATGCTCCTCATTGGGCTCCGAAGGCGAAGGCATAGTTAAAATAGACGGATTTACATTATTTGTGGAAGGAATGCTTCCCGGGGAAAAAGCAGAAATACTAATTGTTAAGCTGAAAAAAAATTACGGCTACGGCAAAGTGATGAAGCTGCTTGAAGTATCGGACAAAAGGTGCGAGCCTGCCTGTCCATATATAAAAACCTGCGGCGGCTGTTCCCTGCAGCATATGTCCTACAAATCTCAGCTAGAATTCAAGCGTCAAAAGGTCAAGGACTGCTTAGAGCGCATAGGCGGCCTAAAAGAAATCGACCATATGGACACAGTCGGAATGGATGAGCCCTGGAACTACCGCAACAAGGCGCAGTACCCTGTTGGATTAGGCAAGGACGGTAAGGCTATAATTGGTTTCTATTCGCCGAGGAGTCACAGGATTACTGATATAAACAGTTGTATGCTCCAAATGAAAAATGCCGATAAAGTTATTAAGATATTCAAGGATTTTATAAATGATTTTAAAATCCCCGTATATGATGAAACCGCCCACCGAGGTCTTATAAGACATATTTTGACCCGCACAGGCTATTCAACCGGCGAAATAATGGTCACTATTGTGGCCAACGAGAACAAAATCCCCCATACAGACGAGCTGATAAAAAGGCTTCAGAATATTGACGGCTTGGCCTCTATCGTACTTAACATAAACAAGGACAAAACCAATGTTATTCTTGGCGGCAAATGCATTACACTTTGGGGCAAGAATACAATAAGAGATAAAATAGGAGGCATATCCTTTGATATATCGGCGCTCAGCTTCTATCAGGTCAATCCTGTCCAAACAGAAAAGCTGTATTCCCTTGCCGTAGAAGCCGCCGGCCTTACAGGCAACGAAAACGTAATAGATGTATACTGCGGAATAGGAACCATATCTCTTTTTGCGGCAAAAAAGGCCAAGCACGTCCACGGAATAGAGATTGTTCCAAAAGCCATTGAAGATGCGAAACACAATGCCGAAATAAACGGAATTACAAATGCCGATTTTGAAGCCGGTAAAGCAGAGGACATACTTCCGAAAATGTTCGCTAACGGCACCCGTGCCGATGTCATATTTCTCGATCCTCCAAGAAAGGGTCTTGAGCCATCGGTTATCGATGCGGTCTGCGGCATGGAGCCCGACAGGATAGTTTATGTTTCCTGCGGTCCGGCCACACTTGCCAGAGATATGAAACTGTTTGCCGAAAAGGGATATACCACAAATAAGGTGCAGACCGTGGATATGTTCCCCCAGACCGGGCATGTGGAAAGCGTAGTCTTAATGACAAAAAAATAAAAGCATAACCTAAGGCTGCCCACTCTGCTTAAAACACCACATGGTATATTTCTCATCTATGTGGGTATATTAAACTTATGGCATTTGCGTCAAAAGTTTTAGATGAAAATTCTCTTTCCGGTTGATTTTTTGATTATTTTATGCTAAACTTATCTTAAACTTATGCCGCATGCGTCAAAAGTTGGAGGTGACAAAATGATCCGCAGAGATTTTTATCTTAATAAGCTGATACGAAATATGTGGAACGGAGAAATCAAGGTCATTACAGGTATTCGCCGCTGTGGAAAGTCTGTGCTGCTCTTTGATTTATTTTACAACTATCTGCTTGAGCATGGAGCAGCAGATGACCATATTTTAAGACTGGAACTTGACCAGCGCCGATACTATAGATTCCGCAATCCAATCACACTTTGCGAATATGTGGAAAACATCGTAAACGCCAATCCAAACGAAAAATATTTTCTGTTCGTGGATGAGGTTCAGTTTACAATCAAAGTAAAGGATAAAGCAAACGACGGTATCGAGGTCACAATATACGATATGCTGAATGAGCTTAAGTCTTACAAAAACCTTGATGTTTACGTAACAGGCAGCAATTCCAGAATGCTGTCAAAGGATATAGCAACAGAATTTCGAGGCAGAGCCTCACAAATTCATGTTTATCCGCTGTCATTCGCAGAATTTTATTCATATACCGGCGGTGACAAAAGAACTGCTCTTGATAAGTATATGCTTTACGGCGGAATGCCCCGTATCACTGCTTTAGACGATGAAAGCGAAAAAAAATCTTACTTAAAAAATCTTTATGATGAACTGTATGTAAAGGATATTGTAGAGCGTAACAAATTAGAGCGTGAGGACATTCTAAATTCCATACTGGATTTTGTTGCTTCTCAAATAGGTTCTCTTACTAATCCAACTAACATCGCCAATGCTCTTTCATCTATGAGAAAGGAAGATATAAACAGCTCTCTTGTATCATCATATCTGTCCCATACAATGGATGCTTTCCTTATTGAGATGGCAAGAAGATACGACGTTAAAGGAAAAACCTATTTCAATTACCCTAATAAGTATTACTACAAAGATATCGGACTTCGCAATGCGAGACTTAACTACCGCCAGTTTGATCCCGGACATATCATGGAAAATATTATCTACAACGAACTTGTTCGCCGAGGTTATTCTGTAGATGTGGGAGTAGTAACTGAGCGCAAGCATTCAGAAAGAATTCAAAGGGAAATTGACTTTGTTGTTAATGATGCAGACCGACGAATCTATATACAGTCAGCTTATCAGATGGATACCGAAAAGAAAGAAAACAGTGAGTTGCAATCTCTGCATTTAACAGGAGATTTCTTTAAAAAAAATGTTATACGAATGGATATACCACATAACTTTTATGATGATAACGGATTTTATCACTGTAATCTGATTGACTTCTTGTTGGGCGATGTTGATATATTCTAAGTAATAGCTTTAAATTTTTCTCAATTATAACAAGAGCGGTCGCAAAGCCGCTCTTGTTTTGTTCTTCTATCACCCGCATTATCCAATCAAGGCGGCTATCTGCTCCCTATAGTTGAGGCCAATCATCACCACACCTATAACCGTCAGCACTACGCCGATGACCAGCCCAACGGTTCGGCTGTTTACACGGTTTGCAAATCTGGCGGAAATGATAGATGCCGCAGATTCTGTAACAATGCAAAGTACAAGAATCGGCCAGTCTTTCAGTAAAATTGTCGGATCTATCAGCGAATGGCTGATAAAGGCTATCAAAGCCGTAAATGTCATTATAAAAGTGCTTGTACCTACCGCTGTGCGGCGGTCCATCCTAAGAAAAGCAGTAAAAACTACAAGCATCATCATTCCGCCGCCGGTGCCTACAAATCTTGTGCCAAAGCCTATGGTAAGTCCGAAAAACAGTGATATGATAACTCCCTTTGTGTCCAGCCCGGTTCCCTGGCTCACCGTATCCTCACGGGATGTATCCGGCTTAAGCAGAAAACGTACGCCTATTCCTAGGCATAAAAACAGCGAAAATCCTCCGAGAACGACTTTCCCTACTTTAAATGCGGCAAAGCTTCCGGCAATGCACATGCATATAATGCAGACGAGCATTATCCATCCGCGTTTCAAGTCTATATTTTTGTGACGGATATATATTGATGTTGTGAAAGCAGAGCCGAGAATGTCAGAAGCCAATGCGATTGCCGTTGCGTGGTATGCGCCTGTCTTCCATGCAAAAGTCGGACATAAAACAATCATAATGGGAACCATAACCGTTGCCGCAGAAAGTCCTGCAAGCCCGGTTCCTATACCCGCTCCCAATGCTGCTATAAAACACCACATATATTCCATATTTATAAATCTCCCTTGCTTGATTCATTGACATTAAATTTCCATTCCTGCTTTAGAAACAACAGATACCTTTAAAATCACTATGACTATAAGTAATATAC
>JAJQDF010000140.1 GCA_021202325.1 Clostridiales bacterium
TTATATTCTCTCATGTTAATATAAGGGTAACAAAGGGAACAACTTGGTTGTTTCGCCAAGACTAAATTTTTTAAACCGTCATGGTCGCAACATGGCGGTTATTTTTTGTTATACGCAGAAACTATAATATTAATAATAGTGAGTATTATCATTAATATCTCATATCCGGACATATAACCACCCCCTTTCAAAAAGAGGGACGAAACAACCGCCGCTGTTCCCTTTGTCTGTTTGATTATATCACCTTTTTTGACATTATTCAACATTTATCAGTATTTATTCCCACTTTGCAAAACCCCAGCGACTTAAAACTTTATTAAAGCTCCTCATGCCGGTTTTTCTTGTATTAAGCAAAACCTTTGTATATAATGTATTCATTCAACAAATCCTATTTGGGAGGTGTACCTATGGATGAAATACTATTGGACAGAAAAAACAGAATAAAAGAATATATAAACAGCCCCGAATACATGCCCCTCAAACGCCATGAGCTAACCGTCATGCTGGATGTGCCGTCAAGCGATGTGCCTATTTTTAATTCCATTATCGACAGTTTGATTGCCGAGGACGAGGCGGTCGAAACCAAAAAGGGCAAAATAATGCCCGCCGCAAAGGCCAGCATATATCCCGGTGTTTTCACCGGCAACGCCAAGGGCTTCGGCTTTGTAAAGGTGGACGGCATGGACGGCGACATATTTATACCGGCGGACCATGTGAATTCGGCCATGAATAAGGACAAGGTTCTTGTAAAGGTCAGGGAGAGCGCCCACGACAACATGCGTGCCGAAGGCGAGATTATCCGCATAGTAGAAAAGGGCATAACCGACATTGTGGGAACATTTTCCGCCGTGAAGGGCTTCGGTTTCGTAATTCCCGATGACAAAAAGATTGGCATGGACATATACGTTCCCGAGGGCAAAACCAAGGGCGCGGTTTCCGGCCACAAGGTCGTGGTCAAAATTACAAAGCGTGCCACAGAGAAAAACAACCCCGAGGGCGTTATAACCGAAATTCTAGGCCATGCAGACGATCCCGGTGTGGACATACTTTCCATAATAAAGCAGTTCGACCTGCCGGAGGATTTCCCTGATGATGTTAAAAAACAGATTGAAAGCATTGATTCAGACAAAATTGACAAAACCGCAATAATCGGCCGAGAGGATTTCAGAAACGTTCAGACCGTAACAATAGACGGCGATGATTCCAAGGATTTTGACGATGCGGTATCCGTAAAAAGGCTGGATAACGGAAACTACGAGCTTGGCGTTCACATTGCCGATGTCACAGAATATGTAACCGAAAATTCCCCTCTGGATCGTGAGGCGCTGAACCGTGCCACAAGCATTTACCTTGTGGATAGGGTTATTCCCATGCTTCCCCACAAGCTTTCCAACGGCATTTGTTCCCTGAATCCCAACGTAGACCGTCTGACGCTGAGTTGTATTATGGAGATAGACCATAAGGGCGATGTTGTCAGCCACAGAATTGTGAAAAGCGTTATAAATTCCGACAGGCGAATGACATACAACATAGTGAACGAGATTTTGGAGAATGACAACACCGAGTACAAAGCCGAATATGCCGAGCTTTTGGGCATGTTCAACACAATGCTGGAGCTGAGGAACATACTTCTTGCCAAGCGTAAAAAACGAGGTTCGGTGAACTTCGACCTGCTGGAGAGCAAAATTGTGCTGAACTCCGACGGCGAGGTCACAGACATTCTCCCCTATGAGAGGAACACCGCCACAAGCATTATCGAGGAATTTATGCTGATATGCAACGAAACCGTGGCCGAGGATTACTATTGGCAGGAACTGCCCTTTGTATACAGGAACCACGAATCGCCGGATGAGGAAAAAATAAAGAAGCTTTCTCAGTTTATTTATAATTTCGGCCACCGTTTCAAGGGAAAAATCGACGATGAGATTCATCCAAAGGCCATTTCTCAGCTTTTAGACAGCGTCAGCGGAAAGCCTGAGGAACACATAATCAGCAGAGTTGTTCTCAGAAGCATGAAGCAGGCCAAATATATGCCGGAAAATCTCGGACATTTTGGTCTTGCCGCCAAGTACTACTGCCATTTTACATCGCCCATAAGACGGTACCCCGACCTGCAGATTCACCGCATTATTAAGGATACTCTGGACGGAAAAATGAACGAAAAGCGCATTGCCCACTACAACAAAATACTTGCCGATGTATCCGAGCAAAGCTCCAAGCGTGAGCGGTTGGCGGAGGAAGCCGAGCGTGAAACCGACAAGGTTAAGCAGGTGGAATATATTTCAAAGCATATCGGCGAAATATACGAGGGAATCATTTCCGGCGTCACCGGCTGGGGACTTTTTGTGGAGCTTGCCAACACCATAGAAGGAATGGTTGCGCTGACATCCCTCACCGACGATTTCTATATTTATGACGAACAGCATATGTGCATAACCGGCGAGCATAACGGCAAAAAATACAGTCTCGGCGACACGGTAAAGGTCATTGTTGCTGATGCCGACATTGCCATGAGGACAATAGACTTCATGCTGTACAGAGAATAAAAAGTCAATAGATAAATGCAATAAAAAAGGAGTCCCCTTTCAAAAGCGAAAAACCTTGATATTTCAGGCTTTTTCCGCAAAGAAAGGGACTCTATATGTTTTAAAAAGTTGTGTACAATGACAGCCGAGCTGCATCTTAATGCGTAATGCTCAAGGCTTATAATCTTCCCTAATCGGCGTAAAGAACTCAAGAAATACAGTGTCCTCATCAAACCATGTGAACGTATGGGGTTCATTGGGCTCAATCTGCACCGTGTCGCCGGTCTTTATTACCATTTTCTCATCGCCAATCTGGAATGTGCCCTGTCCCTTTACAACATAGTCCACCTGTCTGTGGGGATGGGAATGGAGGGGGCCGCCCGGGCCCTTTGTGGATACAATCCTATTTAATGTATATGTATCGCCCGTATCGTCGTAGCAGAGCTTCTCCATTACGTTGTTGGGAGACAGCTGTATGGGAGCAACGTCCTTAAGCTGATTAATTTTCATATAAATCACCCTTTTCTTATATATCTAAACATTAGTTTTCCTTTATAATTATTTGTCTTGCCTCATCTGCGGTCATATTTCCGACCTTTATATCCTTTAGCATCGCCAAATCATCAGCCGTCAGCATCCCTTCCATTTTTAATGCAGCATTCACCTCATCTATCACCTCTGCCGGAGAATATGCCGGAGCAGCAACCTTCACGCTGAAGGGGATCCCGCCCTGAATTATAAGCTGCTTAAGTGCCATATTGATATATGTGGACATATTGAGCCCCAGTGCATCAAGAATATCGTTTGCTTCGGTTTTTACGCTCTTTGGAGTCCTTGCCTGTACCAAATCCATTGCTTCCATCATATGCACCTCCTTATGTATATATATTATATTACATTATATATACAGCGTCAACCTTTTAAAACGGCCGATATATAAAAAACACGCACGAAGTTTCTTCCGTGCGTGTATAGTCTCTTTATTCTTCCTCAGCGGCAGCTATGCCTATGCCGAGCTCTTCAAGCTGTTTTTCGTCTACAGTTCCCGGGGCATCGGTCAGAGGGCAGGATGCATCCTTTACCTTAGGGAATGCAATGACATCCCTAATGCTTGTGGCGCCTGTCATGAGCATTATAATGCGGTCGAATCCGAAAGCCAGTCCGCCATGGGGAGGTACGCCGTATTTAAAGGCATCGAGAAGGAAGCCGAATCTCTCCTGGGCATCCTCCGGCGCAAAGCCGAGCAATTCAAATATCTTCTGCTGAATGTCTCTTCTGTGAATACGGATACTGCCGCCGCCAAGCTCAAAACCATTGAGAACCATGTCGTAGGCCTTTGCTCTAACCTTGGAAGGATCTGTGTCAAGAAGAGGAAGGTCTTCGTCCATGGGGCAGGTAAACGGATGGTGCTCAGCCACATATCTCTGCTCGTCCTCGTCCCATTCGAACATGGGGAACTCCGTAACCCAAAGGAAACGGAAATCATCAGGCTTTGTAAGCTCCTGACGTCTTGCAATCTCGCATCTGAGGGCGCCAAGGGAATCGAATACTATCTTATCCTGGTCGGCGCATATGAGAATGAGGTCGCCGGGCTTGCCTTCAAGGGCATCCACAATCTCCTGAAGCTTTTCGGGAGTGAAGAATTTAGCAATCTGGGATTTAAGCGAACCGTCGTCGTTTACGACAATCCAAGCCAGTCCCTTTGCTCTGTATGTCTTTACAAATTCCACAAGGGAATCAATCTGTTTTCTGGGATAATGTCCGCAGCCCTCGGCATTTATGGCTCTTACACTGCCGCCGGCCTCTACAGCGTTTTTGAACACCGCAAACTCGCTGTCCTTTACAATATCCGTTATGTTATGAAGCTCCATGCCGAAACGCACATCGGGCTTGTCCGAACCATAGCGCTCCATGGCCTCTTTGTATACCATTCTCTGCATGGGGATAGGCACATCAACATCAAGTATTTCCTTGAATACTGTCTTTATAAGTCTTTCGTTTATGCCCATGATGTCGTCTTCGTCCACGAATGAAAGCTCCATATCAACCTGTGTGAACTCCGGCTGTCTGTCGGCTCTCAAGTCCTCGTCACGGAAGCATTTTGCAATCTGATAGTATCTGTCCATGCCGGAAACCATAAGAAGCTGTTTATACAGCTGAGGTGACTGGGGCAGGCCGTAGAAGCTGCCGGGATGAACACGGCTGGGAACAAGGTAGTCCCTGGCTCCTTCGGGTGTGCTCTTGCCGAGTATAGGTGTTTCTATTTCAAGGAATCCCTCGCCTGAAAGGAAATTTCTTATAACCTGTGCAGTCTTATGTCTCATAAGCAGGTTATTGAACTGGCTGGGACGTCTGAGGTCAATATATCTGTACTTAAGTCTTAAATCGTCCTTAACTGTAATCTCATCCTCAACCTGGAAGGGCGGTGTTTCGCTTTCCGAAAGTATTCTGAGCTCCTTAGCTATAATCTCTATAGCTCCGGTTTTCATATTCGGATTTACGTTGCCCTCTGTTCTGGCCGCAACCTTTCCCTTTACAGCCACAACATATTCACTTCTTATTGTTTCAGCCTTATTAAAAAGCTCCTTATCGAAATTATTTCCGTCAACAACCGCCTGAACAATTCCTGTTCTGTCTCTGAGGGCTATGAAAATAAGCTGACCGAGGTCACGCCTTCTCTGCACCCAGCCCATAACGGTAACTTCGCTGCCGATGAGGCTTTCGCTTACATCACAGCACATATGGCTTCTTTTTAAGCCTGTCATTGCTTCTCCCATTATTACTACTCCTTAAATATCATTAGCTTATCTGCAATATAAGGGACAAAAGTTATAAACCTATTTTTATGATTTCAAGACTTCATAGTGCAGGGAAATCCAAAATTTACATTCTTTTATCGCCTTAACTATTATAT
>JAJQDF010000216.1 GCA_021202325.1 Clostridiales bacterium
CATATAAGTATATCCAGTTTCTGCTGTTCCGCAAGCACTATAAATCTGTCCATTATATCGGCATTGAAATCAGGACTTACAGCCGCAAAAACAATTATAACCTGGTCAATATTTGATACCCTCGGTCTTATGAGGCAATTCTTTCTTTCTTCAATTACGTCAAGACTGCCCTTTTTATTGGCCTCGTCGATTATGCTTATCTGGACATGGTCGCCAACCGTCGGTTTTATTCCTTCTCTTCTGAATTTTCCTCTTGCACGGCATTCGTAGACACCCTCAGAAGTAGAAATATAATAAAATCCGCCTATTCCCTTTATAATTGTACCATTAAGCATATATCCACCCTTTTATCAGCCTTCGCTGCCAAGTACAGGAACATCGTCGTCTACGTTTGTGCTTGTCTGTATATCAGAGCTTGTATCGCTGTTAGTTCCGCCGCTTGTATTGTTGCTTGTTGTATCATTGCTGCTAGTCGTAGTAGTTGTCTGAGTTACCGGTCTGCCGGTGCTTACAACTATATCGATAGAACTGTTTTTAAGTATTTCCTCACCGGGATCGGCAGTCTGTGTTATAACATATCCTTGGGAAACCGTTGTGCTTGTAGTATAGGATATATTACCTACAGTAAGGCCGGCGCTTTCAATCTTTTCCTTTGCCTCAGCCTCAGTATAGCCCGTAACATTGGGAACTACAGCATTTATATTATCCTGGTCCCTGCATATAGTAAGTATAACATCAACATTGTCAGAAACATAGGAATCGGCTTCCGGTGACTGGCTGATTACAGTACCTTCGGTTTCCGTCTCACTGTATTCGTACTCAATAATTATATTAGCATCAAACTGTGATGTTATCGTTGAAATGGCTGTGCTTTCTTCCTCGCCTATTACGTTGGGCATGGGATATACGCCTTCACCCGAGCTTACGGTTACTATTATTTCCATATTTTCGGTAACATCAGTACCCTCATCAATATCCTGAGATAGAATTGTATCCTTTTCCTCAATGCTGTCCACAACGCCTCCTTCAACAAGGGTAATACCAAGCTCTTCGGCTGTTTCTGTTGCTTCCGTCATTGTCATACCGACAAAATTAGGCATCGTTTCAGTCTTATTCAAAACTGCCGCCACATTGTCAAATACATTGAAAAATCTAACTCCGACAAAGACTATTATACCGATTATAATTAATGAAGTAATTACCGCCGCAATCGTTACCTTTCTTTCCTGGCGTTTTTCCTCGTCTATTTCCTTATAGTAGTCGTCAAACTCTTCATCGTAATAATCATCATCGTCGTCATCGTCATCATCGTAGTCATCGTCATAATAATCGTTCTCATCATTAAGCTTCAGCTTTTTGCTGTATTTTCCGAATCCGACACTGCTCTTGGGTAGCTTTATGTCCTTGGCAAGCTCAACTTTAAGCCCGTCTTTTTCCTCTTCGGGCTCTTCATCTTCGAGGTTTTCTTCCCATTCGTCCTCCGAGACCTCTTCATAATTCTCATATTCGCTTTCGTCAAATGAATCGTCATCAAAGTCAGCTTCCTCCAATGAAGCCTCTTCATACTTGGGATGGCTCTCACCTGTGCTTACTCCCAAATCGTCCAGAGAAAGCTGGCCTTCCATATTTTCTTCATCAAGCTGATTTTCTGCCAATTCCTCTGCGGCAGCATCACTGAGCTCGTTTGCGGCAGATGCAGCAACAGCTGCGGCCTCTGCCGCTCTGGCCGCTTTGCGTCTTTCGGCTCTCTTTTCGGCGTTCGATTTGAACTCCGTTAACTGTATCTCCTGAGAATTCTTCTTCTCGTTAGCTTTATTGTTTTTAGCAACCCTTGCGGCCTCGATTATAGCAAGCTTAAGGTCAGAAATAAGAAGGTCAATATTGTCGTACCTTTCATCGGCTTTTTTCTGTGTTGCCTTTCTGATAATGCCTTCAAGTCCTCTGGTTACATTGGGGTTGTACTGTTTAATATCGGGCAGTTCCTCATTCAAGTGCTTAAGCGCAATGGCTATTGAGCTGCTGGCATCAAAGGGAACTCTTCCCGTTGCCATCTCGAACATTGTTATTCCAAGAGAATAAATGTCGCTTTTCTCATTTACAAATCCGCCTCTGGCCTGTTCAGGTGAAAAATAATGCACAGAACCCATTGCGTTTACATCAGCAGCGTATGTATTGGTAGTAGCCGCTCTGGCAATGCCGAAATCCGTAACCTTAACTGTTCCGTCAACGGCGACCAAAATATTCTGGGGCTTAATGTCCCTATGTACAACATGGTGCTGATGCGCATGAGAGAGCGCAGAAGCTATCTGCATTGCAACGCTCAATGTAGTCAGCGTATCAAAAGGTGCCTTTTCCTGAATGGTTTTCTTAAGCGACTGACCGTGTACATATTCCATTACTATGTAATTTATGTTTTTGTCTCTCCCAACGTCAAAAACACGAACAATATTGTGATGCGAGAGGCTGGCTGCGGCGCTGGCCTCTGAGCTGAATTTTGTAAGAAATTCTTCATTTTCCGCATACTCGTCCTTAAGCACTTTTATTGTTACAAATCTGCCAAGGCGCATATCTCTGGCTTTATATGCCACAGCCATTCCGCCTGAGCCCAATTTCTCAACAATCTGGTATCTTTTGCTGATAACAGTACCCTTTTCCAACATTATTAATTATCCACCCTTCTATCCGCAAGAATAACGGAAATGTTGTCATAACCGCCATTTTTATTTGCAAGCTCGACAAGCATATCAGCCTTTTTGTCAAGCCCAATTTTCTTTCTTAATATCTTTTCTATATCTTTATCCTCAACCATTGTGGGAAGTCCGTCGGAGCAAAGAAGTATTATGCTGTCCTCTGCTATGGGCTGTATGATTGTGTCCGCCGGCATAACCTTTTCAATACCGACTGCCCTGGTTATCATATTTCTTTTGGGATGAACCCTTGCCTCCTCCGGCGTAAGCTTACCCATACGAACCATTTCCATTACAAAGGAATGATCCCTTGTAATCTGCCTGAATCCGTACTTATCATATATATAAACTCTGCTGTCGCCTATGTGGACAACATAGAGTTTATCTTCGCAAACTGCAGCGGCGCTGAATGTAGTTCCCATGCCATTTAGCTTTTCGTCCTTTTCAGACATTTCAAAAGTCTTAAGATTGCTGTAATTTATTGCGTCGATGAACGCATCCAGTATATCGGCTCCTTCGTTTATTTTACAATTGGAGTCAATATATTCATTAAAGAACTGTATCGCAGACCGGCTGGCTATTTCTCCTGCATTATGCCCTCCCATGCCGTCGGCAACGATATAGTATTCAAATTCTGTTTCGGGATTTTCCGATATGTAGATAGAGTCTTCATTATGACTTCTTACTTTTCCCAAATCGCATCTTCCGACAGCACTCATAGTCTCACCTCTTTAAAAAGTTTAAATCATCTCATCCTTGTAGCGTTTTCTCAGCTGACCGCAGGCCGCATCAATGTCGCTTCCAAGCTTTCTTCTAACCGTAGTTTCTATTCCCCTTGAAAGGAGAATTTCCTCAAATCTTTTTATGGACTCACTGGAGCCCTTCACAAAGTTTCTTTCCTTAACCTCGTTTATTGGTATAAGATTTACATGACAGAGCATACCCTTTATTTTTGAAGCCAATTCTTTGGCATTTTCGGGGCTGTCATTTACTCCCTTCATCAGAGCATACTCGAATGTAATCCTTCTCTTTGTCTTATCTGTATAAAATCGGCATGCTTCCATAAGCTTATCCATGGGATTGGCCTTGGAGATTGGCATAATTGAATTTCTAATCTCATCATTTGGAGCATGCAAAGAGACCGCCAAAGTAATCTGCAAATCCTCTTCAGCCAGGTCATACATTTTATTTATAATTCCGCAGGTGGAAAGTGTAATATGTCTTTGTCCCATATTTTTTCCTTCCTTGGAATTTAAAATCTTAATAAATTTCAATACATTATCATAATTATCAAGGGGCTCTCCGCTTCCCATTAGAACTACGCCGGAAACGGTTTCTCCCTTATCCTTTTCTATCTCATATATCTGAGTCAGCATTTCAGTAGGGGTAAGACTTTTCTCAACACCGTCAATTGTTGAAGCGCAAAAAGCACAGCCCATGCGGCATCCCGCCTGAGTGGATATACATACTGTATTCCCATAGGAATACTGCATAAATACGCTCTCTATTATATAATTATTTTCCAGTTCAAACAAGTATTTTGTCGTATTATCCTCTTTTGAAACAAGTTTTTTAACCTGCTTGACAGTACATATGTCATAACGGTTATTCAGCTTCTTCCTCAAGGATGCCGACAAATCGGTCATTTCATCGAAGCTGTTGGCATATTTCACATGCATCCATCTATATATCTGTTTGGCTCTGAATTTGGCCTCACCTATATTTTCCATTTCATTTTGAAGTTCGTCCAGCGTAAGCGACCTCAAATCAGTTTCCATTATAATCCTTTCTTTCTGACGGCTGATATAAAAAATCCGTCCATATTGTTAATGTCCGGCCGAAGCTGTATATATCCGTCCTCGGCGTATTCTCTCAGATTTTCGGGAAGGCTCTCTCTTATATCAACAGGTTCAAAGCCTACCTTATCAAGTATATATTTATAATTCATTTCATTTTCTTTTTTACAAATAGTACAGGTGCTGTAGACAAGTATTCCGCCGGGCTTTACGCAATCTAAGGATGAATCAATTATTTTTCTTTGGAGCTTAATCAGGCCGTCTATATCCTCGCCGGATTTATTGAGCTTGATATCCGGCTTTTTCCTTATCAGTCCCAATCCTGAGCATGGAACATCCACAATAACCCTGTCATATTTTTCGAAATCCTCTGCATGTTTAACAGAGGCATCTCTCAGTCTTATTTCTATTATATCCAGTCCTAGTCTTGCGGCAGTCTGTTCAATCAAATCTATTTTTTGCCGGTGAATATCACAGGAAACAATTTTCCCTTTATTATTCATAATTTCTGCAGCCAAAAACGACTTTCCTCCAGGCGCGGCACAAACATCCAATACAGTTTCTCCGGGCTTAGGCGCAAGAACCACCACAGCCAACATAGAGCTTTCGTCCTGAACATGGAAATCACCATTTACAAACATTTTTGTTTTTGACAAATCCGAAGAACCTCTTATGTGAACCGAATTTTTGGAATATTCGCCGAATTTAGCCTTTACGCCGATATTTTCAAAGTCAGCTTTCAGCTTCTCGGCAGATGTTTTAAGCGTATTTGCCGCCAGACATACATCAGGGGCGGTATTCCCTGCCGCACATATATTTTCCGTAACTTCCATTTCGTATTTTGAGTTCCACATTTTTACAAGCCACAGAGGATAAGAATACTTTATCGATATAAATTCCGCTGTTCCCTTATCAGGCAGTTCTATTGAATCCTTGCCTCTGGATATGC
>JAJQDF010000253.1 GCA_021202325.1 Clostridiales bacterium
TTATATGATAGGCGTTGATGCGCTTATCGTTCAGGACACCGGTGCGGCTAACCTTATCAAAAGGTCATTCCCTGATATGAAGCTTAACGCCAGTACACAGCTTACGGCAAACACTGTTGAGGATGTCATTTTTTTGTATAAAAACGGATTTGACAAGGTTATTTTAAGCCGAGAGCTTTCACTGGATGAAATTAAAAATATAAGGGAGAATACAGAGGCTGAAATTGAATGCTTTGTCCATGGCGCTCTGTGCGTTTCATATTCCGGACAGTGCATAATGAGCAGTATTCTCGGCGGCAGAAGCGGCAACAGGGGATGCTGTGCCCAAACCTGCAGACTGCCCTATACCCTTTATAAGGAATATGACAAGATTAACGAGGGATATCTCATGAGTCCCAAGGATGTGGAAACACTGGAGATACTTCCTCAGCTTATTGAGGCCGGAATAAACTCATTTAAAATAGAGGGAAGAATGAAAAATTCCGAATATGTGGCGGGAGTAACGGCCATATACAGAAAATATATAGATTTGTATTTCTCAGATCCCGAAAACTATAGTATTGATAAAAACGACCTGAAGATACTTGCCCAGCTCTTTAACAGGGGCGGCTTCACCAATGGATATTTCACAAACCATGCCGGAAAAGATATGATGAGTGTCGAAAGACCGAAGGCCTGGGGACTTAAAACCGGAATTGTAGATGTATATGATTCCAAATATGGCCGTGCTTCCATAAGAACGAGAGAACCACTTGTTCCCGGTGACGGCATAGAGGTATGGACAAAGGACGAGCCCCATGCAGGATGCGGCATTTCCAAACCTTCCAGAGCAGGACAGGTCATTAGCGTAATGATTAAGGGCGATATTGCCAAAAACGATGTTGTTTATAAAACATATGACAAGGCGCTTATGGACGCAATGAAAAAGTCATATGAAAAGGATGTTATTAAAACGCCTGTATATGGTAAGCTGACTGCCAAAGAGGGAAAGCCCATCATATTTAATCTTTGGCTGGACAAAGGTGCAAGCGTTACAGCCGAAGGCCCGGTTTTGGAGAAGGCGGCCAACAGACCTGTGACCGAGGAAATTCTACGTAAGCAGATAAGCAAAATGGGCTCAACTCCCTTTGAGCTTGAAAAGCTTGATATTATAGCCGATGAAGGAATATATATCGATATAAAGGCTCTCAATGAGCTTAGACGTACTGCCGCCGAAAAGCTTGAGAAAAAGATTATTGCAAAGAATAAGCACAAAGAACCGGATTTTGTCGCATTTCCGGAAACAAGCGTCAGCGGAGTAAAGAAAGATAAAAAGCTGACCGTTAAGGTTAAGGAAAGAGAACAGTTCAATGCAGCTGTTTCTGTAGAGGGTGTTGACACCATATATTTTGAATTCTGTGAGGATTTTGAGGATAATTTCGATTATATTATCAAAAAAGCCCATGAAAACGGCATAAAAATATTTGCCGCTTTCCCAAGAATATATAGGGATAATACTAAGGAAATATACGGGGATTTTGTATCGAAGCTTGCAAACAGCATGATAGACGGCTTCCTTGTTACTTCCGTGGGACAGTTTGATACGGTCAAGGCGTTCGGTAAAGAAATTGCCGTTGACTATAATATGAATGTGTTGAATAATGAGGCTGTGGAATTTTACAAACACAGGGGTGCGGACAGGATAACCATGTCTGTGGAAATGAACGTTAAGGAGCTCAATTCCGCCGCAGATGATGACTGTGAAACGGTTGTATACGGCTATCTTCCGCTTATGACAACTGTACAGTGTCCTATAGGAAACTATGCCGGAGGCAAAAACAGCGGAATATACTGTGCAGAAAGATATTCCGATGCGAGATATGTGCTTAAGGACAGAAAGGACGTAGCCTTTCCGCTGCTTCCCGACTGCAGACAGTGTGTGTGCCAGATTTTAAACAGCAAGCCTCTGTTCACGCTGAAATTCTATGATGAAATACTTGGTACACCGACCGGCTATGTCCGCCTTGACTTTACAAGGGAGACAGAGGCGGAGACAAGGGAGTTAATAAAGGCATATTCGGAAATGACCGAAAAACCCAAGCATCCGGGACAGACTGCCAAGTCTGTACTTAATAAAATGTCCAAAAAAGCAGTAACAAAGGGACACTACTTCAGAGGAGTTGAGTAACAGCTCAATGTTTGATGTTTTAATTTTAATAAGCAGATACCTGTTTATAGCCTATATTGCCGTGTTCGTTTTTTGCGGGCTTATATTTGTCATTGATGAGAGGCAGAGTTTCCGTATTAGACAGAGCAGAGTGATTTCTATACAGAAGACTATGATTGTGCTGATGCACTTGACAGGCTATGCTATTCTCTCTTGGAACAGAGATGAAAATTATATAGATACGTCAGTAATAATATATGGGGCGGCGGCTCTTGTATATATATTTGTGTCGTCATATCTTTTGAAAAAGGTATACCGCCATGGCTGTCCGCTCATATGGAATTGTATGTATTTCCTTATGGATGCCGGGCTTATAATGCTGCAGAGGCTGAATCCCACACTGGCCGGAAAACAGCTTGTATGGATGACGGTAAGCACGGCAGTTATAATGCTTATACCGATTATATTTAAGATAATACCGAAGCTTGAAAAATTCGAAACATTTTATTTTATACTAGCGATTGCTTTGGTGCTTTTGACATTTGTATTCGGTGATGAGGAAAACGGCTCTCTTAACTGGATAAAGATAAACAACATCGGATTTCAGCCGTCGGAAATAGTAAAATTCCTGTTTTTGCTGTACATTGCTTGTGTGTTCAGGAAGCCTTTGGATTTTAAAAAGCTGTGTATTGTCACAGGCTTTGCCGCATTTATTGTTATATGTCTTGTGCTGCAGAGGGACCTTGGCGGAGCATTGATATTCTTTGTAACATATATGCTCCTGCTTTACATAACGACAAGCAATGTCCTGCTTCTTTTGGCAGGCTTCGGCAGTATGGGCTTGGCTTCGGCTTTGGCCTATAAGCTGTTTTCCCATGTAAGGGTGAGGGTTTCCACATGGCTTGATCCATGGACGGATGCCGGAGACACGGGCTACCAGATTACCCAGTCGCTGTTTGCCATAACAACATGGGGATTTTTGGGAAGCGGACTGACAAGAGGTATGCCGGATAAAATACCGGTTGTTGAAAAGGACTTTATATTTTCGGCCATATGTGAGGAAATGGGGCCGCTCTTCGGAATGGGAATGGTTTGCATATACATACTTTTGTTTTTAAGAGGCATGTTTATAGCCGTAAGGGCAAAGAAAAGATTTTACAGTATACTTTCGGCCGGCATAGTTATAATGTTCTCATTTCAGACGTTCCTTATTATCGGCGGAGTAATTAAGCTTATTCCGCTTACGGGAGTTACGCTTCCGTTCGTAAGCTATGGAGGAAGCTCGGTTCTTGTAAGCTTTGCGCTTATAGGTCTTCTTCAGTGGGCAAACGGAACACCTATAGAAAAAAACAAGAAAGCTGAATACGATGAAGAAAGTTTTGATAATAAAATTTCAATGCCCAAGCTTCGCAGAAAAAGAGCTAATTAGAGTTGGCAGGTGACATGTATGCATAACGGAATGAAAACAAGTATGAAAAGAGTTTTTTGGATATTGGTTGTCCTTTTCGTTCTTATCCTTGGAACTATGTTCAAGCTTGTGGCCTATGACAGACAAACAATAGCCTCCAATAGTTATAACGCCAGACTCGGCTACGGAAACGAGGACTTTAAACGGGGCACAATATACGACTCATACGGCAATGTAATGGCCGAGAGTGTAAAAGACGGTGACAGCTACGAAAGGGTATATCCCTACGGAGAGATTGCGGCTCATATAACAGGTTATACCGGTTCCGGTGCCACCGGAATTGAGGCTGTTGAGAACTTTGCACTTCTTGGGCTGGATAGTGAAGTCAGCCAGCGAGTAAAGAACTTATTCGATGGAAATGAACTGACCGGTGATAATGTATATCTGACGATTGATATGGAAATCCAGGAGCTGGCCTATGACCTTTTGGGGAACAGCACCGGCGCAGTTGTTGTTATGGATCCCACAACCGGGGGAATAATAGCGATGGCATCTACACCTTCATTTGATCCCAATACGGTGCGAGAGGATTGGAGCGAGCTTTCCACAGATGAAAACAGCCCAATGCTCAACAGAGCAACCCAGGGACTGTATCCGCCGGGCTCAACTTTTAAAATAGTGACAGCACTGTCTGCCATAAGAAATATAGATGACATAGATAACTTTGTATATCAGTGCGAGGGCGAGGTGGAGCTTGGAGAAAAGATAATCCACTGCTTCAATTCCAGAGTCCATGGAGTGCTTACAATAAATCAGGCCATGGCGGTTTCATGCAACTCAGCATTTGCTTCCATAGGTGATTCCCTGGGAGCATCCAAGCTTAGAGAAACGGCTGATTCGCTCAATATAAATTCGGATATAACATTTGATCTTCCGCTTTCGGACAGCAGTTTTTCGCTTTCTATGTTCTCAAATGAAAGCGAACTGGCCGAGACATCAATAGGACAGGGCAAAACACTGGTAACGCCGTTATATATGGCCATGCTCATATCCTCTATTGCTAACGATGGAATAATGATGCAGCCCTATATGGTGGAAAAAATTACTTCGGGCGACGGAACTGTGAAATCGACCACTGTACCGCAAATATACGACACGGTTATGACAGCTGACGAGGCCAACAGGCTTACCGAAATGCTCATCGAGGTTGTAAACAACGGAACTGGAACAGCGGCACAACTCAGCGGATACCAGGCCGCCGGAAAAACCGGCACAGCTGAAAATTCAGGCGAATATGACCACAGCTGGTTTGTGGGCTTTGCCTCTACGGACAGCCCTAAAGTTGCAGTAGCCGTAATATTGGAGAATGTCAGCGGCTCAGAGAGAGCTACACCCATAGGTGGAAAGCTTATGCAGGCGGTATTGGATAAGCTGAACGGCAAAGATATAAGCACAAATAATTATACTTATACTACTTCTGTTGAAACAGAGAATAATGGAGACGATTTAAACAGCGAGACAGATATAGTTGAGGATGTAGTAACACCTGAGGATGACTACGTAATAGGAAGCGATGTGCTTAATCCAGATAACGAAGATGAGAACAGCACAGAAGAAACAGAAAATAACGATGACATCAATGGCGGTGACAGTGAGATTGACGGCGAAACTTCTGCCGAAGAAGAAGGGGACGGCCTTCCGGCCGTTCCCGATACCTATACAGACGAATATGGCCACCAGCTGGATTTGGTGAATAAATAGACGGACAGACTGATGTATGGTTTGTCCTTTTTTATTGGGGAAAAACTTACCTGTATTATTAGACAGTAAATTTTTAAACATAGAATAGGTACTTAGATTTATAT
>JAJQDF010000082.1 GCA_021202325.1 Clostridiales bacterium
CATCGATAATAAGTGATTTACCGGCACCGGTTTCACCGTTCAGTATGTTCAGTCACTTGGAAAAGGCAATCTACGATTCCTCTATCAGCGCAATATTTTTTATATTTATATATTCGAGCATATATT
Source organism: Clostridiales bacterium (assembly GCA_021202325.1). Taxonomy (GTDB): domain Bacteria; phylum Bacillota; class Clostridia; order Lachnospirales; family Anaerotignaceae; genus Metalachnospira. The sequence goes on from JAJQDF010000082.1 coordinate 127, forward strand.
ACGCCCCCAATCAGCTATGTATAATATGGTAAAGCCTTTCTATAAGGTCTGCCGCCTGATGACTTCCCCTTATAACGCAGAAAACTGTATCATCGCCGGCAATTGTTCCCAATATCTCACTGTTTTGCATGTTGTCAAGGGCAACGCCTACGGCCATTCCCATTCCTTCAAGGGTTTTGATAACGACCATATTTCCTGCGTAGTCCATCTTTACGACCGCTTCCTTGAACACTCTTATAAGTCTTTCAGAAATTTCGGTGTCGTTATTTAACATGGTGGTGTATTTCTGTCTGCCCTTTGTCACGGTAACTTTTGTAAGGTGAAGCTCTCTGATGTCCCTGGAAACTGTAGCCTGAGTTACTTTGAATCCCTCTTCTCTGAGCATTTTGGCAAGCTCTACCTGAGTATCAATGTCGTATTGCTCTATCAATTCCAATATTTTGGAGTGTCTGGATGCCTTCAACTTTTATTCCCCCTTAGAAATAAGCTTTTTTCTCAATATCTCATAAAAACTTCTTGTGTTTGTTTTTATTATATTTACACTGCTGGCAGACTTCTTTACGTTTATTGTGTCGCCGTTATTTAATATAACACTGGTCTGTCCGTCCATGGACATTATAATATCGCCGTTTGTTCCGAAGCTGGCCTCAATACGAATTGTGTCATCGGCCGAAACAACAATGCTCCTGGAATGAAGCGTGTGGGCGCATATGGGAGTAATGACCATGCACTCAATATCCGGCTTAAGCACCGGACCTCCGGCCGAAAGGTTATAGGCCGTGGAGCCTGTGGGTGTGGATATTATTATTCCGTCGGCTCTGAATGTGGCAAGATACTCGTCGTCAACATATACGCTGTACTCGGTTATCCTGGTAAATACGCCCCTGTTAATGCAGACATCGTTTACGGCCTTGTACTGCTTAGGGCTGTCGGATTCTGATGAAATCTCAGCCTCAAGCATAAGTCTTTTTTCCAGCTTATATTCGCCGTTTAAAACCTTTTCTATTGTTTCGTGGGCATCCTTGCCGTCCGCAGATGCCAAAAATCCCATTGTTCCCATGTTGAGTCCCAATAGCGGCGTGCCGTATTTTGCGGCCTTTCGTCCGGTATCAAGGAGAGTGCCGTCGCCGCCCAGAACAATTATAAAGTCACTCTTGGAGTAAAGCTCATATTTTGTAACGCCAATATTCTTAAGTCCTGTCATTTCGGCAATTTTATAAGTTACAACGGGATTGCATTCCTTCTCCTTAAGGAAGGAAGCAATGTCGCTGACCATGTTCATGGCCGCCTCTTTATCATAATTTGGTACTATACCGATTGTTTTCAATGTCATCTCACCTCAAAGCAATTCATGCGACGCATCGGTAATATCTTTCGCACATTTTCGTGCTTCCTCAATCGTCATTCCGGTATTTTTTCTGTCAAGCATTATAAGATATTCAATGTTTCCTTCGGGGCCCTTTATGGGGGAAAAGTCAATTCCTATGACATTCAGCCCTTGGCCGAATACGAAGTCGATTATATTCAAAATAACCTCCAGGTGGGTACTCTTTTCCCTGACTACGCCCTTCTTTCCGACCTTCTCACGGCCGGCCTCGAACTGGGGCTTTATAAGACAAACCATCTGAGCATCCCCGCTCATGACATTTATAGCCGGCGGAATAACCTTCGTCAGCGATATAAACGAAACATCAACCGAAGCAAAGCTCGGTTTATCGGGGATCTGCTCCTCGGTGATGTAGCGGACATTGGTTTTCTCCATGCACACCACACGTTCGTCGTTTCTAAGCTTCCATGCCAGCTGACCATATCCCACATCAATGGCGTATACCTTTGCTGCCTCGTTTTGGAGCATGCAGTCCGTAAAGCCTCCTGTGGAGGCGCCTATATCCATACAGGTTTTGCCGCTAAGCTCAACCGGAAACACCTCTATGGCCTTCTCCAGCTTATAGCCGCCCCGGCTGACATAGGGCATTTCCCTGCCCCTCAGCTCTATTTTTGAGGCCACATCTATCTTTGTGCCTGCTTTATCCTCTTTATTGCCGTCAACATACACGTCTCCGGCCATTATGTAGGCCTTTGCCAGCTCTCTGGAAGCGGCAAGGCCGTTATTTACCATCAATACGTCCAGTCTTTCCTTATCAGACATTATTTTCAACCCGTTTCTTTATTTCATTGCAGATTGTATCTCCGTCAAGGCCGTAGCGGCTGAACAGCTCGTCCCTCTTTCCATGCTCCACAAACACATCGGGGAAACCGAAGGCATGGAAGATGACCTTTTTCATAAGTCCCAGGTCGTTTAAAGCGTTCAGAACCTCACTGCCTGCGCCGCCTGTCAGTACGTTATCTTCCACAGTGAAAATATAATCGCATTTTTCGGATATTTCCTTCAAAAGCCCGGTATCTACAGGCTTTACAAATCTCAGGTTTGCCAAAAGCGGCCTATAGCCTTCCTTTTCAAGTCCTTCGCATATGGCGGTGGTTTCGTTAAGAACGGTTCCGCAGTTTATAATTGCTATTTTTTCGCCGTCCTTCAGTATTTCGCTCCTGCCATATTCTATATCGGCAGTATTTTCCGCAAATTTCTCGGTTATCTCTCCCCTAGGGTACCTTATTGCCGTAGGCGAGTCCATATCGTTTAGTGCAAACTCAACCATTTTTTCAAGCTCGGCGCCGTTTTTAGGCACCATTACGGTCATGTTGGGCATATGGCTTAAGTATGACAGGTCATATATTCCCTGATGTGTTTCGCCGTCGCTGCCGACAATACCGGCTCTGTCCACGCCGAAAACAACATGGAGGTTCTGCAGACAGACATCCTGCATAATCTCGTCATAGCCCCTTTGGAGGAATGTTGAATACACGGCAAAAACCGGCTTATAGCCCTCCTTGGCGAATGCCGCCGAAAAGGACACTGCATGCTGTTCGGCTATGCCCACATCGAAAAATCTGTCGGGATATTTTTCCGCAAAGCCGGCAAGGCCTGTTCCCTTGCACATTGCCGCAGAAACCGCAACAATCTTTTTGTCCTTCTCCGCCAGTCTTTCCAGTGTCTTTCCGAAAACAGAAGAATAGCTGGGAAGCGCGGACTTTTTAGCCGCCTTTCCGGTTTTCAAATCGAAGGGATTGACTCCGTGGTAGTCTTCGGGATTTTTCTCGGCATATTTGTAGCCCTTTCCCTTTATAGTTCTGACATGGATAAGCACGGGGCCGTCCAGATTTTTGGCTCGGTTTATTGTACCTATGAGCTCCTCAATGTTATGGCCGTCCACAGGGCCGATGTAGCGGAAGCCCAGCTCCTCAAACACAACTCCCGGCACAAACATATATTTTATTCTTTTCTTCGTTCTCTTTACCGAGTCCACAAAGGGCTCGCTGCCGGGGATCCTTTCGAGTATCTTTTTTACCCCGTCCTTGGCCTCGATATACCGGCTTTCGGTTCTCAGCTCGCCAAGGTGGCGGCTAATGGCGCCTACGTTATTTGATATCGCCATCTGGTTGTCATTGAGTATAACTATAAGATTTCTGTTGTATCTGCCGGCATTGTTAAGCGCCTCAAAGGCTACGCCGCCGGTCATGGAGCCGTCCCCTATGACTGCGACTATTTTTTCATTGCCGCCGGCCAAATCTCTGGCACAGGCCAGTCCCAATGCAATGGATATGGATGTGGAGCTGTGCCCTGCCGTAAAGGAATCGTATTCGCTCTCGTTGGGCTTAGGGAAGCCCGACAGCCCGTCCAGCTGTCTGAGGGAGGAAAACTCGTCCTTTCTGCCTGTTATTATTTTATGTATATAAGCCTGGTGGCCGACATCCCAAACAATCTTATCCTCCGGAGTGTTGAGGCAGTAATGCAGAGCAAGGGTAAGCTCAACAACGCCGAGGTTTGACGCCAAATGTCCGCCTGTTTTCGATACGTTTTCCAAAAGGAAGGCACGCAGCTCAAGAGCCAGTCTGTTAAGCTGACTAATATTAAGCTTCTTAATATCCTTCGGCAAATTTACCGAATCCAGCATCTTTTTCAACTAAATTACACCGCTTTCTATAGAGAATGACTATCTATCAGTTATCTCTCTTATTGTCTGCTTAATTATCACGCTTAATCAGATATTCCGTAAGTCTTATGAGGAAATCCATATCTCCGCCCATGCTCTTGAGTATGTCAATGGCCTCATCGGACATTTCTTCGACGATTTTCGACGCCTTTTCAATGCCGAACATTGTGGCATAGGTAACCTTATGGTTTTTCTCATCGCTGTTTATGGGCTTGCCGAGCTTCTCGAATGTGCTTGTTACATCGAGAATGTCGTCCTGTATCTGGAAGGCTACGCCCACAAGCTCGCCGACTCTCTCTATCTTCTTTATATCCTCATCGCAGGCTACGCCCATCTCAGCGCCGCTTTTAAGTGCGCCGATAAGCATTGCCGCAGTTTTGTTCTTGTGGATAAAATCAAGGGTATCCTTGTCAATTTCTTTTCCTTCGCTTATAACATCCACAACCTGTCCGGCCACCATTCCATGTACGCCGGCGCCTTCAGCGATAGCAAGCATAGCCTTATTGTACTTAATGTCGTTAAGCTCAACGCAGGCCTTGGCCATGGTTTCAAAGGCATGGTGAAGAAGCGCATCTCCGGCAAGTATAGCCATGCTTTCGCCGAACATCTTATGGCTTGTCAGTCTTCCCCTTCTGTAGTCATCGTTATCCAAGGCAGGCAGGTCGTCATGTATGAGCGAATATGTGTGTATCATCTCAATGGCGCAGGCAAAGGGCATTGTTTTCTCCCAGTCGCCGCCGAAGGCCTTGCAGGCCTCCATAACCATTATAGGTCTAAGTCTTTTTCCTCCGGCAAAAACGCTGTAGCGCATTGCCTTATATATAACCTCGGGATATTCGTCCTCCCCGGGAAGAAACGATTCCATATAGCTGTCAACAATGTTTGCTCTGTCCTTAATTTCCTGTTTAAAGTCCATCATAAATCCTCTCTGGGCTCAAAGGGCTTCTCCGTCAGCTGTCCGTCCAGTTCCGCCGAAAGCAGAGTAACCTGCTGTTTGGCATCGTCAAGCTTTCCGCCGCAAAGAGCCGCCAGCTCAACGCCCTCCTTGTAGAGCTTGACCGTATCATCGAGGGACAGCTCGCCCTCCTCCATAGTATTTACTATTTCCTCAAGCCTTATGAGTGCTTCCTCAAAGCTTTTAGTTTTCTTTGCCATCAAACATCACCTTGTCTTTAGCAGAGGCGCTAACCCTGCCATCCAAAAAAGTAATATATATATTATCT
>JAJQDF010000202.1 GCA_021202325.1 Clostridiales bacterium
TTTAATTTAAAAGACAACTCTCAGCATATACATTTCGTCGGAATAGGCGGAATAAGCATGTCAGGACTGGCTGAAATACTCAATTTTGAAGGCTTCAAGGTTTCCGGCTCCGACATAAAGGAGAGCGATATTACCAAAACCCTCCGTGAACAGGGCATTGAGGTAATAATTGGTCAAAAAGCCGAAAATATAAAGGACGACACGGATATAGTAGTATACACCGTTGCCGTAAAGCACGACAACCCGGAGATTCTTGCCGCAGAAGCAAAGGGAATCCCCGTTATCGAGAGAGCTACCCTTCTCGGCGCAATTATGAGCTGCTACAAAAACAGCATTGCCGTTTCGGGAACCCACGGAAAAACAACAACAACATCAATGGTTTCTGAAATAACTATGTGCGCCAACTTGGATCCCACAATATCCGTCGGCGGCATACTCCAGTCCATCGGCGGAAACATAAGGCTTGGCTCATCGGACTATTTTGTTGCCGAGGCCTGCGAATATTTTGACAGCTTTCTGCATTTCAAGCCCTATGTCGGCGTTATTCTTACCATAGATGCCGACCATTTGGATTATTTCAAAAACCTTGAAAACATAAGGAAATCCTTCCACCGCTTTGCCGAAAACATAGCCATGGGCGGCGCATTGGTTATAAATACGGCCATACCCAGATACAAGGAAATTATAGAAGGCCTCAAGCCCAGGGTTATAACCTACGGCAGTACTGACAAAACTGCCGATGTATATGCCGACAACATCGACATTTCCGAAAACGGCACATATTCCTTCGATATTTACAGCTCCGGCAAATACCAGTGCCGTGTTTCCCTTAAGGTTCCCGGCAGACACAACGTGGACAACGCCCTTGCCGCCTTTGCCGCAGCCAATGTATTTGAGATTGACAACAAATACATTATCCAGGGCCTTGAAAATTTCGGCGGAACGGACAGACGCTTCCAGTACAAGGGTAAATTTGACGGCGTAACAGTAATTGACGACTATGCCCACCACCCCACAGAGGTAAAGGCTACCCTTGCGGCAGCTAAAAATATTAACAAAAACAAGCTTTGGTGCATTTTCCAGCCCCATACATACTCCAGAACGTACAATTTGCTTAAGGAATTTTCCGAGGCCTTCGACGATGCGGACAAAATCATAGTTGCCGACATATATGCCGCCCGTGAAAAGGATACCGGCCTTATAAATTCGGCGACATTGGCGGAGAAAATAAAGGAGCACGGCACCGATGCAGTTTATGTGGGAGACTTCAATGCAATAAAGGATTATATTAAACAAAATTGTTCCGAAGGCGACCTGTTGATAACTATGGGCGCCGGAGATGTTTATTTAATCGGCGAATCCCTTGTTCAGGCATAAGTTATCCACAATATCCACAGAGTTATAAACAACAATTACGCAAAAAAATCTATTTGTCAACAGTTTTTTGAAGAAAAAAATTTTTCGTCATAACGTAGAAAATACCGCCTTTGAGGTTTCTCAAAAGCGGTATTTTTATCTATTTCGCCAAAAATATTTTTTTAATTTCTACATCTTGAATAGTTTTTCGGGAGAATTTTTGTTTATCCCCCAATTAACCATTTTTATGTCAAATTTAATGTCCACAGGGTTTTCAACAACCACTTTTATTCATTTTCGACCGTTTTATGCAGTCCCACGCTCCCCACAAGCCAATGGTGCATATATAGCAGACCAAGAGTCTGAATATCAGTATGCCGCCGTTTCCCATGGGAAGGAACCTATCCACGAACCAGTCCGAATAGTAGAGTGTGAGGCAGTGGGAAAGGTATATATAATAGCTTTGTCTGTTAATAATGCCGAAAATAGGGTTATCCACAATTTTGGTACTTTTCCACATAGCAATACTGAATAAAAATAGTATGGCTACAGAGCAGTAAAATATATGAATATTTTCTAACTGAGGAATAAACTTCATTCCGGAGGCATTTATCCATGTCAGTATGCCGTCCGTCCCGGCGGCGAGTAAAAATACCGCAGCAATGACTTTAGAGTATTTTTTAATAAAGCTCCAAAATCTATCGGAATATTTACCGGCATAGCATCCGCATATCCAGTAAAATATATATTTCAGAAAAATTCTGTCGTTGTATCTGAATCCGGCTCCAAGATATTGTCCGAATAATATCATTATCACCAATGACACCGGTATCAGTATTTTTCCGCTTACCTTATTCACCAGCCAGAGCCAAAAGGGCATAAGCAAATAAAACTGTACAATTGCCACAACAAAATAAAAATGACTTATCATGTTTCCCACAAAAATATATTTAATAAGCTCAGCGGGATAAAAAACAAAAAAACCAAGCGGTATCAGTGCCAAATAATATATTACATTCCACAGCACATAGGGCAGAACAACATACTTTATCCTCGATTTCAAAAAGCTTCCGTAGTCCAGCGGCTTATCGGAATATTTCATAAAATATTTCATTGCGCTCAAAAAAATAAAGCCCGGAACCGCAAAAGTACATAGCCTGGACGGTATAAATACCACCGCAAACTGCACGCTTGTATGATCTAAACTTGAAACCGCCCTCGATATTATATGAGCGAATATAACGATAAGGCATAAAACCACGTTTGCAAAATCTATTTCCCTTCGCTTCTCCATATCTTTCCCCTTCATTTATGATACGGTTCGTTTCTCATTATTTTTATTGCCCTGTAAAACTGCTCCAGCAGTATAACTCTCATCATCTGGTGCGGAAATGTCATTTTTGAAAAGCTCAGCTTATAGTCCGCCCTCCTAAACACATCGTCGGAAAGCCCCAGCGAGCCGCCTATTACGAAAACTATATGGCCTATTCCTCTTACCATACGCTCATTAATGAAATCAGACAGCTCCTCGGAACTCAAGGCTTTGCCGTCTATTGCAAGGGCTATTACATAGGCTCCGTCCTTTATGCTTTTAAGTATGCGCTCGCCTTCGTTTTTCTTTACGATATCTTCCTCGGCCGCACTCAGCGTTTCCGGCGCCTTTTCGTCGGGAATTTCTATTATTTCCAGCTTGACATATTTGGAGAGCCTTTTGCAATATTCATTAACGGCATCCCTCCAGTATTTCTCCTTCAGTCTGCCAACGCCTATAACCGTTATTTTCATATTACCGCCCCTCAAAGCTCAACCATCATGCTGTTTGTAAATCTGGATGCCATGTCCAGCTGTACATGCTTTCCAGTCTTTATGCCGCAGCTGTCAAGTATGCCGTTGACAGTTTCGTAGCACAGATGAGGCTCGTTGTTTTCCTTGCTCAAATGGCCTAAAAATATGTATTTCAGCCTTCCGTTCATTATCTCGCCCAAAGTTTCTCCCGAAGCCTCATTGGAGAGATGTCCCTTCTCCCCCAGTATGCGCTGTTTCAGCGGCCAAGGGTAGCTTCCGTTTTTAAGCATATCTATGTCATGGTTGGCCTCAAAAAGAAGCACGTCCGAATCATAAATATTTTCCTTCACTATGTCCGTGGCGTGCCCTATGTCCGTAGCCACCGTAAGCTTGCGGCTTTCTGTAAATACGCTGTAGGCCACCGGCTCTATTGTGTCATGGGGAATGGCAAAGGGCTTAACACACAAGTCGCCAACGACCATCATCTGCCCCGGACTAACATATCGAACATTCTCCGGCGCAAAGTCTCCGACGGTGTTTCCTATGCCCTGCCATGTCCCCGGCGTGGCATAGACCGGAATGTTATATTTTCTCGAGAGTACGCCGGCGCCCTTTATATGGTCAATATGCTCATGGGTTATAAATATAGCATTTATATTTTCCGGTTCAATATCCAGCTGTCTTATATGCTCAACAATCTGCTTGCAGCTAACCCCTGCGTCAATCAAAATGTGGGTGTCTCCGTTACCGATATAGGTACTGTTCCCACTGCTTCCGCTGACTAATGGACAAAACCTAACATTCATAACAAATACACCCACCTAATTTTATACTTCAACTCTCTTGATAGAAGCCCCTATGTTGGAGAGCTTCTCCTCTATTTCCTCATATCCTCTGTCTATATATCGGATATTATCTATCTCCGTAACGCCGTCGGCAAAAAGTCCGGCAATAACCATAGCCGCTCCCGCCCTCAGGTCCGTGGCGGAAACCTTGGCTCCGTAAAGCTTTTCTCTGCCTTGTATCATGGCAACTCTGCCTTCGACGGTAATCATAGCACCCAGCTGTCTGAGCTGGTCAACATATTGGTACCTGTTGTCCCATACGTTTTCGGTAACTATACTGACGCCGTTGCATACACTTAGAAGCGCCGTCATCTGCGGCTGTAAATCCGTAGGGAATCCAGGATAGCTCATTGTCTTTATATTGGCTCCGTCCAGTCTTCCTTCAGAAATTATCCTTATGCTGTCGTCATGCTTTTGTACCCTTACTCCCATTTCCGCCAACTTGGCAGTCAGGCTGTCCATATGCTTGGGGATAATGTTCTGCACGGTGACATCTCCGCCGGCAATGGCCGCCGCAATCATATATGTTCCGGCCTCTATCTGGTCGGGAATTATCGTATACTCGGCGCCGTGGAGCTTCTCAACGCCCTTTATTCTGATAACATCGGTACCTGCACCCTTTATGTTTGCTCCCATCATATTAAGGAAGTTGGCAGTGTCAACGACATGGGGCTCCTTGGCGGCGTTCTCAATAATGGTCGTACCCTCGGCCATACTTGCCGCCAGCATTATGTTTATTGTCGCTCCAACGCTGACCTGGTCCATATATATCTGTGTTCCCACAAGTCTGTCCGCATTAACTCTGACAATGCCGTTTGAAACCTCTACCTTGGCTCCAAGAAGCTTAAATCCCTTCAAATGCAGATCAATCGGTCTTGTTCCGAAATTGCAGCCGCCCGGAAGAGCAACCTCAGCCTTTTTGTATCTTCCCAAAAGTGCACCCAGCAAATAATACGAGGCACGGATTTTTTTAACTTCGTCAAAGGCCGCATATGTTGTAATATCCCCGGTACTGTCAACTCTCAATGTATGCTTATCTATGCGTTCGCAGCTTGCGCCCAGCTTGTTCAGCGTGGAGCTGAGACTGGCCACATCCTCAATATAGGGCAGGTTATCAATGACGCAGACGCCGCCCGCCATTATAGCGGCGGGAATTATGGCCACCGCAGCATTTTTGGCGCCGCTGATATAAACGTCTCCATTGAGGCGTTTTCCGCCGGTAATAACTAACTTTTCCATATAAGCTGAAAGCCTCCCAATATATTTCATGAAAAACAGATATGCAAAAATGCGTATCTGCCCATAATTAATCTATTTTATAATATTGTATTATAACACCAAAATTTTAACTGTAAAAGTATTTTTTCTTTATATTCTAACAT
>JAJQDF010000221.1 GCA_021202325.1 Clostridiales bacterium
TATTCAGCGCCTCCGCTCATTTTTCTGCGAAAAATGGCTACGTGACTCATACGGTCAGCCCGTCCAATGTCCAAACATGTATGCAAGCAAGCTTGCCTATCTGTTTGGCCGCAGTCCGGGACTTTCATAGTATTTTTTAACGCTAAGCTACTTTTTAGTCACCGGAGAAGTTCGGTCAGAATCCGACGCAACAGCCATTACTGTGTTTAAGCTATAGCTTATCAGCCAGATCGCCGGCAGCGTTAAAAAGGTTCGCTCCTTTGGGCAGGGAAAGGTGAAGCCTTATTTATCTGGGATAAATTTGCGCTTCCGTCTGGTTTTGTTTTAATAAAATGAAAGGCGGAAGCATATTTTTTGCAGATTTAACTGTTCATAGCCATTTATTTGGCAGTATATTTGTTAGGAGTGGAATTATGATTAACTTTGTTGGGGCAGGGCCCGGCGCCACGGATTTGATTACAGTCAGGGGAATGAGACTGCTTCAGTCTGCGGATGTTATAATATACGCCGGTTCTCTTGTAAATAAGGAACTGCTCTCCTATGCTTCTGAAGAATGCATAATTTATGACAGCGCAAATATGACTTTGGAGGAAATAATCGCTGTAATGGTTGAAAGCGACAAAAAGGGGTTAAAAGTTGTCCGCCTTCAGACCGGCGATCCTTCCATATACGGAGCCATATATGAGCAGATGAGGGAGCTTGATAAAGCCGGAATAGAATATTCACTCTGTCCCGGAGTCAGTTCGATGTTTGGTGCCTGTGCGGCGCTTAAGGCGGAGCTTACACCGCCGGAAGTCAGTCAGAGTGTTATTATCACCCGTGCTGAGGGCAGGACTCCGGTTCCGAAGTCAGAGAGTCTGTCTAGCCTTGCGTCCCATAAAACCACTATGGTAATATTCCTTTCAGCCGGTATGACCGAAAAGGTTTCAGCCGAGCTTATAAAGGGCGGCTATGATGCCGATACTCCTGCGGCTTTGGTTTATAAGGCCACATGGGAGGATGAAAAAATTGTTTGTACGACAGTCGGAGAATTGTCTGAAAGCGCCAAAGAAAACGAAATTAATAAGACGGCTTTAATAATTGTGGGTAATTTTTTAAAGGACATTGGCAGCCGCTCCAAGCTTTATGATCCAACCTTCACCCATGAATTCAGAAAAAGCTTTTTTGGGGGGTAAAATGACAAGTGCAGTAATTTCTTTTACGCCAAAGGGCGACGATTTAAATGCATTAATATCAAAAAAGCTGTCGGCTGATTCATATAAGGACTCAAAAAATATAGGCTCTTTCATGAACCGAATGTTCGAGGAATATGACGCCTTGATTTTTATTGGAGCAATCGGTATAGCGGTAAGGCTTGTTGCGCCTTATCTCAAAGGTAAAGCCGTAGATCCTGCAATCATTGTCTGCGACGAAAACGGAGAATTTGTTATACCCATACTCAGCGGACATATCGGCGGAGCCAATGACCTTGCTGTTAAATTGTCAAAAATGACAAACGCTGTTCCGGTTATAACGACAGCAACCGATATTAATAATATTTGGGCAGTAGACACGTGGGCAACAAGAAACGGCTACTGTATTGAGAATGTAGAAAATATAAATTATATTTCTTCAACACTTTTAAGGGGCGAAAAGGTGGGCTTGGCCTGTGATTTCAGAATGGGCGGCGGCCTTCCTGATAATGTACGTTTCGGAAGCTTTGAAAATGGTATTGTTATATCTCCGTTTTTGAAAAAGCCTTTCAAAAATACACTTAACATTGTTCCGAAATGCGTAAGCGTTGGTGTGGGCAGTAAGAAAAACGCCGCACCGGAAAGTCTTATCGAAGCGTTCAAGGCGGCCGGACTCAGCCGCAATGCAATAAAGAATATAGCTTCACTGGATGTAAAACGAGAGGAACCCTGCATAAATATGCTCAGAGGCTATCTCAATGTTCCCCTTGATACATACACTGCCGATGAGCTTAATGCCGTTAAGGGCAAGTTCACAAAATCTGATTTTGTAAAAAATGCAGTTGGCGTGGATAATGTATGCGAAAGGGCGGCTTGCGCCGGCGGAGGCAGACTTATAGTCAAGAAAACTATTGGCGAAGGCGTAACATTTGCGGCAGCTTGTGATGATATTGAGATTCGTCTCAAACAGAACGCAGAGGTTATATTCTATAAGAGATGGGTTGATGTTGACGGCAGCATTATAAGCCCATACGAACAGGGAATGGATTTAAGAGTTAAACAACAGCCTTTAGGAGGCAAAAATGCTGCAAATAATAGGAATCGGACCGGGAAAAATAGGACAGATGACAGCCTCAGCTCTTGAAGCACTCAAAGAGAGCGATATAATTGTCGGCTACAGCAAATATGTTGAGCTGATAGGGGACGAAATAGCCGGAAAAGAGACATATACTTCGGCCATGACTCAGGAAAAGAACAGGTGCCTTAAAGCAATAGAGCTTGCAAAAGAGGGACGGAATGTTGCCGTTGTTTCCAGCGGAGATGCCGGAGTATACGGCATGGCGGGGCTCATATATGAGCTTGCCGGAGACAATCCAGGATTCGAAATAAAGGTTTTGCCCGGAATAACTGCGGCGGTCAGTGCCGCCGCTGTACTTGGGGCGCCGCTTATGCATGACTTTGCTGTTATTAGCCTAAGCGACCTCATGACAAGCTGGGAAACCATAGAGAAAAGGATAAGGGCGGCTGCTGCTGCGGATTTTGTAATATGTATTTATAATCCGAGAAGCAGAAAAAGAGCCGATTATCTTAAAAAAGCATGTGAATATATGCTGGAATACAAGCCTGCCGATACAAAATGCGGCTGGGTGAAAAATATTGATAGAGATGGCGAGGAGTACGGAATATGTACTCTTGACGAGCTTGGCGGCCTTGATGCCGATATGTTTACAACAATAATCGTGGGCAATTCATCCACAAAGGTTGTGGGCGGAAAGCTTGTCACGCCGAGAGGATATGACATATGATGAGAGCGGCTGTTTTTGCCGGAACTACAGAGGGCAGACTTGTCTGCGAATATTTAGCGTTAAAAAATATTGATTTTACAGCCTTCACAGCCACTGAGCTGGGGGCTGAGCTTTTGCCCGAAAATGCCAAAGTAAATGTCGGAAGACTGGACACTGATGGCATAAAGAATGCTGTCGAGGGCTTCGATATGGTGATAGATGCTACACATCCCTACGCCGAAGAGGTAACCGAGAATATAAAGGCGGCCTGCCATGATACGGGCAAACGGCTTGTAAGATTGTTGAGGGACGAAGAAAAAACAGACGGCGTTATATATGCAAACAGCATAGATGATGCCGTGAAAATGATAAAAAATACAGACGGAAAGATTTTTGTAAGCACCGGCGGCAATAGTGCGGAAACGTATACGGCTGTCCCAAACTATAGGGATAGAGTAAGGATTCGTGTACTGGATTCGAACGAACCGCTTGAAAAGTGCAGAAATTTGGGCTTTGACGACATTTTGAGCGGTAGAGGCCCATTTTCGTATCAGGAGAATTTGGAGCATTTCGCCGGATGTGGCTGGCTTATAACAAAAAGCTCCGGAAAGGCAGGCGGCTTTCAGGAAAAAATAGATGCGGCCAAGGCTCTGGATATGAAAATAATTGTTATAAAAAGGCCGGCCGAGGAGGGGTACACATTGGAAGAGGTCAAAAAAATAATAGATTTCACCGCAGTTACCGAACCTATGGCCATTGAAAAAAGAAGCTTCGAGATAATAGAGGAAGGCCTCAAAGGCAGAACATTTCCGCCCGAACAGAAGGACATAATAAAAAGGGTAATACATACTACGGCGGATTTTGATTTTGCCGATAACCTTGTTTTTTCCGAGGGCGCAGTCGATAAGGCGCTGGAAGTCTTGAAGGGCGGCGCTGTCGTTGTCACCGATACGAATATGGCATTGTCGGGCATAAACAAAAAAATACTTGAAAGCCTAGGCGGTAGAGCCTGCTGTTTTATGGCCGACGAGAGTGTTGCCAAAGAGGCCAAGGAGAGAGGAATAACACGGGCGGCGGTATCAATGGAGAGAGCGGCTATGCTGGGCGATAACATAATATTAGCCATAGGCAATGCCCCCACATCTCTTATTGCTATAGACAGGCTCATAAGGGAAGGAAAGTTTACACCAAGGCTTATTATCGGCGTCCCCGTGGGCTTTGTAAATGTTGTGGAATCAAAAAATTTAATTATAAACGGCAGTGTTCCCTATATTGTTGCCAAGGGCAGTAAGGGTGGAAGCACTGTGGCCACTGCCATTGTGAACGCACTGCTGTATAAGATTAAAAGATAATGGGTGATTATTATTAATAAGAAAGCGATGCTTGTTGTCAGCTTCGGTACAAGCTATAACGACACCAGAGAAAAAACCATAGGTGCAATAGAGAGAAAATTCGTTGAAGAATTCCCTGAATATGAGGTCAGACGAGCCTTCACAAGCAGGGTGATTATAAATAAGTTGTTAAAAAGGGACGGCATAAAGATTGACACGGTTACCGAGGCCATGGACAAGCTCATAAATGACGGCTTTAAGACCGTTGTCGTTCAGCCTACCCACATTATGAACGGCAGTGAGTATGACGGCCTTGCGGAGGAGCTGAAGCCCTTTTATACAGCCTTTGACAGCATTGTCTGCGGCGAGCCCCTGCTTACAAAAAGCGAGGACTACGACAAGGCCGTTGATATAATTGCCGAAGAAACAGAGGCTGTCAAAGATAAGGAAACCGCCGTAGTGTTCATGGGACACGGAACCGAGCATTATGCCGATGCGGCCTATGCCGCCCTGGACTATAGGTTCAAGGCGAGGGGCTATAATAACGTTTTCGTCGGAACTGTCGAGGGCTATCCCGACATAGATCAGGTTATAGCCTATGTTAAAAACTGCGGCTACAAAAAAGCCTGTCTTCTGCCCTTTATGATTGTTGCCGGTGACCATGCCAATAACGATATGGCCGGTGACGAGGACGGAAGCTGGAAAAGTGAATTTGAGAAAAACGGTATAAAAACCCAGTGTGTTATAAAGGGTTTGGGAGAATACAGCGGAATACAGAATATGTTTGTACAGCACGCCGCCGAAGCAATAAAGAAGCTTGGCGAGTAATAACAGGGAGAAAAATATGCTTAAGTCAGGATTTACAACAGGAAGCTGTGCTGCGGCGGCTGCAAAGGCGGCGGCTCAGATGATATTTGAAAACAAAAAGACAGAATACGTAAGCATATTTACTCCAAATGGCATTGAATTTGAAACTGCCGTACTGGATTCCGAACTGAATGGAAA
>JAJQDF010000049.1 GCA_021202325.1 Clostridiales bacterium
CCGACGCCGCTCTAGGCCCCGCTGGCCCTTCCTCCGCCGCCGACGAAGCCCCCACCGCCGATGCTCAATGCCGTTACTGTGCCGCCGTTTATTGTTATGCTGCCACTCATATCTGTTTCGTTGCCGCCGCCGATACCCGCAGCATAATTACCACCTGTTGCGTCCAAGCTGCCTGTAATCGCACCGTCGCCGTCCGCGCTTGTTATCGTGAGGTTTTCGCTTGTAAGCTGCAATCCGGCATATCTGTTACTGCCGCTCGCGTCGAGCGTATTCTTGTTTAAAAGCTTTACGGTAACCGTGCCCGCGCCGGTAAGCTCCACCGGCGGTGCGCTGCTGCTTGATATATTCACACCCGCAAGCGTCAGCGTTACAGCGTCGCTTGATGTGACCTTAATCGTGTCCGAGGTCGCGTTTTCCGTTCCGTCCGTCTGCGTAATCGTGTATTCACCGCCGCCCGAAATGGTAAGCAGACCGTTGTCATAGCTGCATTCGCCGTCGCCTGATTGGACCGTAAACGCGCCATAGGTACCGTTCACCGCAGTCAGCACGGGCACCGCTGTGAGGGCTGCGGGCTGCCCGCTTTCCTCCGCTTCCTCTTCGCCCTCGGCGTTCGCCTCCTCCTCCGAGGGCTCGTCCGCTTCTTCTTCCGCAGCAGAAGATGTCGGCTCACTCGCCGCTAACGTCACTTCAAGCTCGCCGGTTATAGCTTCGCCGGAAATCGTAAATTCGCCGGTTTCACTGTCAACCGCGGCGTTTTGCGCTTCACCGCCGCCAACGGTGTACGACACGGTATAATCATAGCTCGTGCTGAAACTGTCGATACTGCCGGTATAATCCGTGCCATAGGTCGCGGTATCCGCGCCCGATAAGCCGTCCGCAAGCGATACAGCGTAGGAATTTAAGATAAGCCGGAGAGTTGCTTCTTCTTGTATACCGCAATCCGCCAAGGTTTGACTGTCCTCCAGCAGCTGTTCTTCATAATACAGCTGCTGTTGGTCGGCAGCATATCCAAATGTATCGAATATCTTCCCTTTCACATCTTCTATCGTGTCGGCAGGCTCTGCGTCAATAGCAGATGTTTCGCCGGAAGTCTCCACGGATATGTAAACCTGCATAGCCATAGCAGTAACCGGCAGCATCGCCGCGCACATCACCACCGCCACCAGCAAACTCATAATTTTTCTCCTCATATTAATATCCCCTCCCTATATCCGATTTAGCACAACGAAAAAAGGCACATAATGTCCATGTTGTAATGGACACTACGTGCCTTAAATATTTCCTTTATTCTTTTAGGGGCAACAAAAGCGGACAGAACTATCTCATCTGTCTGTCAATATTTTACAAAAACCTGGCATTACAGTCAACCCCTTCTGTTTAATATCACTAATATTTTACCAAAGTATATTTGCAATTGCAACCAAAAAGTAAAATAAAAGATTAAAATAAGCAGCACAGGGACGGAATTTTCCGCCCCTGTTTTTTATGCTTTGTTTTCAAGCCTTTTATTTAGAGTTTTCTCCACCGCATTCAGTATGTTTTCGTATCCCGTACAACGGCAGAGATGTCCCGAAAGAAGCTTTCTAAGCTCATCCCTTGTATACCGTTTGCCGGACTCCAGTATTTCCACCGCCGACATAATAAATCCCGGGGTGCAGAATCCGCACTGTACGGCGGCCTCATCTATGAATGCCTGCTGAATATCCGACAGCTCGCCGTTGGGGCCCAGAAGCCCTTCCACTGTGCGTATTTCCTTGCCGTCGGCCCATATGGCCAGATATATGCAGGAATTAAAGCACTCGCCATCAATCAGTACGTTGCAGGCTCCGCACTCGCCGACCTCACAGCCCTTTTTGACCGATGTCAGCCGGTAGTCGTTTCTGAGCATATCCGTCAGTGAGGCTCTCACATCCACCATTGTTTCAGTATATTTTCCGTTTATTGTGCATCTGACAAGCTTTCTCTGCATCACAGCTCACCTCCTGCCAGTCTTACTGACTCTGCCACAGCACGTTTCGAAAGCTCCTCTATGAGCTGAAGCCTCAGCTCCTTGGATGCTCTCCAGCTTGTTCTGGGGTTAACATCGTTGAGGGCAGTTTTCGCAAATTCCGCTATGTTTTCCTCGGTTACGGCCTTTCCTCTTATAAATTCCTCAGCAGATTTAGCCCTAATGGGAATCGGCGCCGCAACGCCGTAGGCAATACGTACGTCCTCGAATGTCTTTTTGTCCGCCGATAACTTAACATTGGCCGAACAACCCGTTGTGGCTATGTCCATGGCGTTTCTCATGGCATACTTTATATAGTGGCCGAAATAGCCCTCGTAGCTTTCCTTTTTTATAAGTATGGCCGTTAAAATTTCGTTGTGCTTCAGGTCAACCTTTCCGGCACTTATGTAGAAATCATGTATGGGTAGCTGTCTTACGCCGTCCTCACCGGTAATCTCCATCACGGCATCATAGGCATGGAGAGTCGAAGCCGAATCCGCCGATGTAACGCCGTTGCAGGTGTTGCCGCCTATAGTTCCTATGTTCCTTATCTGGGGGCCGCCGACCATGTCCACGGCCTCGCCAAGCACGTTTATATATTTTTGTATTATTTCATTCTTTGTAATATGGGAAAAGCTCGTCAGCGGAAGTATGCGTATCGTTCCGTCATCCTCCAGCTTTACGCCCCTCAGCTCGTCAAGGCCGTAAATGCTCACAAGCTCACAGCCTGCCATCTTTCCCTCTCTCATCTTAATGAGGACGTCGCTGCCTCCGGCAATTATCTTTGCCTCGGGATGCTCCGTAAGGAGTTCCACCGCATTTGCAACCGACTGCGCCTCATATAAAGCCTTCATATCATACATTCGGTATCCCTCCTTTAAATAAGTCCCGCTTCCTTGAAGCTTACGAACAGGTTATGCGGATTCATGGGCAGCTTGTTTAAGCTGACACCAGTAGCATTGAGTATGGCATTCCTTATGGCCGGAGCGCCCGGAACCGCCGGTGGCTCGCCCAAAGCCTTTGTTCCGAAGGCACTGGTCGGCTCATAATTTTCCACAAACTGCGCCTCAAGATGGGGATGATCCATTGTTGTGCTGAGCTTATAGTCCAGCAGGTTGTTGTTGAGCGGCTTTCCGGTTTTTTCATCATAGAGAAGCTGTTCGCTCAGGGCGTAGCCTATGGCCATGCTCATTCCGCCGTGAACCTGCGCCTCTGCCAGTTGAGGATTAATAAGCTTTCCGCAGTCGTGTACATTTATAATATCCAGCACCTTAACCTTACAGAGGGGTATATCCACCTCAACCTCGGCAAAAGAACAGCCGAAGGAATAGGCATTTGTCTTTATCTGATATGTGCTTTCGGCGGCTATATGCTCGCTCTTTGTAAGGCTGTAGAGAACCTCGGTCGCCAGCTCGCCCAGCGACATAAGAACTCTGCCGTCCGTTGTGCGCACAATGTTTCCGTCAATTATATTTAAATCGCTTTTTTCCATCCTTGTAAGCTCGTGGGCATGTTCAAGTATTTTGTTCTTGAGAAGAAGTCCGGTCTGCTTTATTGAAAAGCCTGCCACATAGGTCTGCCTTGAAGCGTAGGCTCCTGTTCCGAAGGGAGTAACATCCGTGTCCTGAACGGTCACAACATTAACATCCTGGAACTTTATTCCCACAACTTCCGAGGCCATCTGCGCAAATACAGTGTCTGCGCCCTGACCTATTTCCGTTTCGGCAAGCTGAAGCTGTATAGAGCCGTCCTGGTTGAGAACCATTCGGCAGGCGCTCGTTTCCAGCGAAATCGGCCAAACAGCGGTGTTGTACCAGAATATTGACATACCGACGCCTCTGCGGATTGGGCCGGTCTGGTTTTTATATTTCTCCAGCTTTTCATCCCAATGGATATATTCTCTGCCCTTTGCCATGCACTGATTGAGGCTGTCGAAATAGTTTTCATTCTTGGAAAATTCATCCTTGAAGCCCACATCCATCATGTTTTTCTGCCTTATCTTAATGGAGCCTATGCCAAGTGTTTTAGCAATGTCCTCGATATGGCTTTCCATGGCGAAGGCCACCTGAGGTATACCGTAGGCTCTCATAGCGCCGGCGGCTGCCCTGTTTGTAAATATCGAATAGGCATCGGCTTCATAGGCTTCGCATTTATACAGCTGAGTAAATGCCGAAATGCCCTTGGCCGCAATGCTGTGTCCATGGGATGCATAGGCACCCTGATTAGCGAAGGACTCACATTTTCTGGCAACGAAGGTTCCGTCCGGCCTTGCGTATGTAATGAGATGGAACCTTATGGCGTGGCGCACTCTGTTGCAGGCAAAGGTCTCTTCCCTTGTCATATCTATTTTAACCGGTCTGCCGCCCACCTGGGTTGTGAGATAAGCGCAGAGCGGCTCATAGAGGGCATCCTGCTTATTGCCGAAGCCTCCACCGATATAGGGCTTAATAATTCTGATCTTGCCCCAGGGGATACCCAGCGCCTGACCAACGATACGGCGGACAATATGTGGAATCTGCGTCGATGAAACGACAACAATCCTGCCGCCCTCCTCGTAGGCATAGCAAATGTGGTTCTCTATATGGCAGTGCTGAACCGTGGGCGTATCGTACCAGCCCTCGAACTTTATAAGTCCCTCTTCCTTTATGGCCTCCTCATAGTTCCCTTTGTTGGCCGATGTATGCTTAAGTATATTATTCTTGTATTCCTCATGAATCTGCGGAGCGCCGTCCTTCATGGCCTCCTGCTGATCCAGCACAAATGGATATTCCTCATATTCGGCCTTTATTGCCTTAAGCGCCCTGTTGGCGGCCACTTCATCTTCGGCAATTACCGCCGCAACATCATCGCCGTAATAACGGACTCTGCTTGTTAAAAGAAGCCTGTCGGCAACGTCCTGATGGGCGGGATCCGTTGACCAGGGATGTCCTGCTGTCGGGAACTTATACTGCGGCACATCGAAGCATGTAACTATCTTCACAACGCCGGGTATCTTTTCCGCCTCGCTGGTGTCAACGGACTTGACAACGCCGTTGGCAATGGTTGATCTGAAAACCTTGGCGATATAAAAATTTTTCTCTGCCATATCGTCGGTATATTTAGCCCTTCCCGTCACCTTTTCAAAAGCGTCAACTCTTTTTTCGCTTACTCCTACAGCCATAATTTTCACCCCTATCATTATAAAACACTATACTTCACTGTAATTGTCAAAAGATACAATAATTTTGCAATATATTACATAAAATATTAGTAAATATTTAGAATTTTTAAATCTCAAAACCATTT
>JAJQDF010000302.1 GCA_021202325.1 Clostridiales bacterium
CATACCAATAAAACAATGTTTTATAGGTATGCTCCGTCGCCATTTGACTTAAGAATTATAATAAAAATTAATTTGTATTCTTAAGTCAAACGGCTTTACTTCCATACACGATGAAATTCAAAGGAATTTCATCGTAAGCGCGAAGCGTATAGGGGGATGATTACTGTGACAAATTCAGAAATAGAGGCATTTTTATCAGTATGTAAATACAACAGCATTTCAAAGGCGGCGGAGAAGCTATTTATTAGCCAGTCGTCATTGAGCACAAAGATAAAAACGCTGGAAAGAGAAATAGGCTGTCCGCTTATGATTCGTTCCAAGGGAACGAGGACAGTAAGTCTTACGGACGAAGGCCGGGAGTTCTTGGAGCTGGCCGTTAAATATGAGGAAATAGTCAGCGAAATGTTCAAGATTGGCAAAAAGAGCGCACCCTCAAAGCTGAGGGTTTCAACGCTTAACAGCACCGGAACATATCTTTTCACTCCGGTTTATGAGAGGTTCATGCTTGAAAGGCCGGATACTGTGCTTGAAATACAGGATATGGCTACGACAGCATCCTATAACAGCATGGAAATTGGATTCACTGATATGGCCTTTACGGTGGGGCGCTTGGAGTCGAAAAAGGTTATTACTTATCCTGCATTTACCGAAAACATGGTGCTTATATGCGCCGCATCATCTAAATATTCCAAGAACGTAGATATAGAAGAACTGGATGTAAAAAACGAAGTATACATAAACTGGTTTGATGACTTTGAACAGTGGCACAAGGATACATTCGGAGAAAGTGCTGCACCGCTTATAAAGCTGGAGCTGATGAGTCAGCTGGAATTTTTCCTGACAAAGAAAAACACATGGGCCTTTGTCCCTTCCAGCGCTGCCTATTGGCTTACAAGAAATGAATATATTAAAAAATGCGATATTTCATTTGAAATACCAAAACGAATAACCTATTGTTCATATATCCCAAATAAATCCAAGGAGGATGCCATGAACTGCTTCCTGGACTGCCTGAAAAGGGCGTTGGAGGGAATGGACGGAACGAGAATAGAAATATACATATAAAATACGAGCCGAGCTTTATGAAAGGGGTAGAAACCTGAAGCTCGGCTATTTAAATTAGGTTATTTGTTTTTAGCAGCTGATACTTGCCATATTCCGAATATTATGAGAGCCGAACCGATGATTGATGCCAAGGTAAGCGGCTCGCCAAGGAATATTACTCCGGCAAACATTGAGCATAGGGTAGAAAGCGGTGCGAAAGATGCAAGCTTTGTCACCGAAAGCTTGCCGGCGGCATAGTTTATCAAAAACTGTGCCAGCAACGTGCAGGAAATGCTGAGGAAAAGCACCGATGCCAAGAAACTGGGCACAAATATGGGCTGTATATATTCAGCAAAATTCCAGTCGAAGGAACGAAGTGCCGAAAATGTAAACGTAACGCCTGATGTAAGAATTATGAAATACGATCTTTCGAATGTCGAATATTCGGCAGAAGCCTCCTTGTTAAATATCTTTTGTGCCGCACAGGTAACACAGGCCAGAATAAGGAATATTATGCCGATGGGCGTTACTATTCCGAGGGATTTACCTGAAACGGTTATTATTATTACTCCGATTACGGGAAGAAAGCAGAATAGAACCTGCCGTCTTGTGGGGTATTCCTTTAAAAATATTACCGCAAAAACTATGGATACAACCGATACGGTGGAAAGAATTACACCTGAAACTGTCGAGTTGGTGTAAAGCACACCGCTGCTTTCGCAATAGGAATAGACGGGCTGCAGCAGCATAAGTATAATGAGAGGCTTTTTAGATTTTCCTTTGATAGAAACCTTATGTTTTCCTCCAAGCATCATTAAATTTATTAATATGAAGGCTATTACAAATCGTATAGATAAAAGCTGAGAGGCTGTCGCACTCTGGGTAGCCACCTTTGTAAACATATAGCTTATGCCCCAAAACAGTTCTGCAATGCACATAGCTATGAAAGGGAGAGCTTCTTTGTTATTAAGACGAGGTGTTTTTGATGTTGGTTCTTTAATGCTGGCTGTATTGTTCATCTGTATCTCTCCTTTCGATAAATTTATTTTAACACTGATTATTGGTTATTGTAAAATAGCAATTGCCTAATTATAATATTGAATAGATTCAATGGTTCAATAGGCTGAGGAAGAAGAAACGGTTATGACTGATTCAGAGGTTGAAGCTTTTTTGACTGTATGCAGATGCGGCAGTATTACTAAGGCCGCTGAACAGCTTTTTATTAGTCAATCATCGCTGAGTACCAAAATAAAAATACTTGAAAATGAGATAGGGTGTCCTCTTTTTGTCAGGAACAAAGGCCCCAGAAGGATGAACCTCACTGATGAGGGGCACAGATTTTATGACATGGCGCTTAAATATGAAGAGCTTGTTGACGAAATGCTGAGTGTCGGAAGAGAAAATCTGCCAGTTACCCTTAGAATATCTTCCATCAGCAGTACAGGAACGTATCTCTTTGCGCCGGTATATGAAAAGTTTATGCAGGAAATGCCGGATGTTGTTTTGGAAGTTCAGGACATGGTAACAAAGTCGGCATACTTAAACATTGAAGAGGGCATGACAGATATTGCATTTACCATCAGAAAGCTTGACACTAAAAAAGCCATTGTATATCCGGCGTTTTCAGAGGAAATGGTTTTTGTATGCCAAAGGGGAGCGGATTATCCTTCGACGGTAGGCTTAAACGACATAGATTCAAAAAATGAAGTTTATATCAAATGGCATGACGAATTCGGAGAATGGCATGATAATACCTTCGGAGCGGATATAACGCCTTTAATTAAGGTTGAACTTATGAGTCAGCTTGAATTTTTCATAAAAAAGAAAAATGCATGGGCAATTGTTCCGGCAAGCACGGCCAATGCCATGGAAAAGGAAGGGCTTATAGAACGACGGAATGTCAGCTTTGAGATACCTAAGCGTATAATATATTGCATACGTGTTTCAAATAAGGCGAAGGCCAATGCGGCCAATTGCTTTATGGACTGTCTGAAAGGGACGCTGGAGGAAATGGCCGAGCCGGGAATAGAGATATACATATAGAACATATTAAAAGAGCCGAACTTCAGAAAAGGGGTTAGAAACCTGAAGTTCGGCTCTTCAAGCCTCAGGGAATGGGTTAGAAACCTGAAGCTTGGTTATTTAACAAAACAACAAATGTTATTTTGCATTGGACATAGATACCTGCCATATTCCAAATATTATGAGCGCTGAACCGATTATAGATACTGCGGTAAGCGGCTCGCTGAGGAATATTACTCCGGCAAACAGTGAAGTAAGAGTTGAAACAGGGCCGAAGGATGCGAGCTTTGTTACTGAAAGCTTACTGGCGGCATAGTTTATCAAAAACTGTGCCAGTACTGTACAGAAAATGCTCAGAACAAGTGCTGATGTCAGGAAGCTGGGCTCAAATATGGGCTGTATATATTCAGCAAAATTCCAATTAAATGAACGAAGCGCCAAAAATGTATATGTAACGCCTGTTGCAAGAATTATGAAATATGATCTTTCAAATGTCGAATACTCGTCAGAAGCCTTCTTGTTAACTATCTTGTGTATAGCTGAGGCAACACAGGTCATAAGAAGGAATACTATTCCGATGGGCTGTATTACTCCAAGGGAGCTTCCTGCCGCAGTTATAAGAATTACTCCGGCTATGGGCAGAAGGCAGAACAGAGCCTGGCGCTTTGTAGGGTATTCTTTTAAAAATATTACTGCAAAAACTATGGATACAACCGGTACAGTCGAAAGCATTACGCCTGAAACTGTTGCGTTGGTGTAAAGCACACCATTGCTTTCAAAATAGAAATATACGGGCTGTATCGCCAAAAGTACGAGAATATGCTTTATTGATTTTCCTTTAATAGAAACCTTATGTTTTCCTCCAATCATCATTAAATTTATGAATATGAAGGCAATTATAAATCTTATGGATAAGAGCTGACTCGTAGTCGCACTCTGGGTAGCCACCTTTGTAAACATATAGCTTATGCCCCAAAGCATTTGTCCGGCACAAATGGCCAAGACAGGAAGGGCATTTTCTGTATTAAGATGAGGTATTTTTAATGCTGGTCTTTTTATACTTACTGCACTGCTCATGTGTATCTCTCCTTTCAATGGCCATATTCTAACATCGAATATTGGTATTGTAAAATCCCAAATGTTCATTTATAATATCGAATAGATTCAATAGGTTGAGAAAGGAGATACTGTTATGACTGATTCTGAGGTTGAAGCTTTTTTAGCTGTATGCAGATGCGGCAGTATTACAAAGGCCGCCGAACAGCTTTTTATAAATCAATCTTCGCTGAGCACCAAAATAAAAATACTTGAAAGCGAAGTGGGCTGTCCCCTCATAGAAAGAAGCAAGGGCTCCAGAAGATTAAGCCTTACGGATGAGGGACGGAGATTTTATGACATGGCTCTTAAATATGAAGAGTTGGTTGACAATATGCTGAGTGTTGGAAGGGAGAATTTGCCGCTAACCCTTAGAATTTCTTCAGTAAGCAGTACCGGAACATATCTTTTTGCGCCAGTGTACGAAAAATTTATGCAGGAAATGCCGGATGTCGTTCTGGAGGTTCAGGACATGGTAACAAAATCGGTATATACAAGTATTGAAGAGGGCATGACAGATATTGCGTTTACTGTCAGAAAGCTTGACATTAAAAAGACTATGGAGTATCCGGCATTTTCAGAGGAAATGGTTTTTGTCTGCCATAGAGGAGCGGACTACCCAAAGGCAGTGGATATAGCCGATATTGATATAAAAAATGAAATATACATCAGATGGCATGACGGCTTTGTAGAATGGCACAATAAAACCTTCGGGGCAGAGGCGGCGCCGCTTATAAGGCTTGAGCTTATGAGTCAGCTTGAATTTTTTATCAAAAAGAAAAATGCATGGGCAATTGTTCCGGCAAGTACGGCTTACGCCATGGGAAAAGCAGGTCTTTCGGAAAGACGGGACAAAAGCTTTGAGATTCCTAAGCGAATTACCTACTGTACACGGGTTCCCAATAAGGCTAAGGCTAATGCCGCCAATTGCTTTATGGACTGCCTGAAAAGGACGCTGGAGGAAATGGCCGAGCCGGGTGTGGAGATATTCCTGCTTTAAAAAACGTAATTACAATTATCTTCCGAATTTCTAAAGAAAATTTAAAATCGGGGACATTTCAGAAAGTTTATGATAATATAATCC